>CAYQBW010000809.1:0-1505 GCA_964415725.1 uncultured Planctomycetia bacterium | reverse complement strand
CGGCTACTACGACCAGGTTCACGCCCACACCTACTACCCGCCCTACCTGATCCGGAACAGCAAGGAAGTCCCCCTTCCCGGGAACCACGGCGGGATGGAAGGCAAGACCTACTCCCACTACGTGATCATGGAGGAGGCCAAAAAGTTCATCCGGGCCAACAAGGACCGGCCCTTCTACTGCTACCTCCCCATCACTCCCCCCCACGGGATGTTCACCATCCCCGAGGACGACCCCTCCTGGCAGCTCTACAAGGACAAGCCCTGGCCGAAAAACGCCAAGGCCTACGCCGCCATGGTGAACATGGTGGACCGGAACGTGGGCGAGATCCGGGCGCTCCTGGCCGAACTGGGGCTGGAGGAAGACACGATCCTCTTCTTTTCGGGCGACAACGGCGGAATGGATTACTTCCGGGACAAGAAACACCCCCGGGGGTTCCACGGCCCCAACGTGAATCCCAGGACGGGCGTCGCCTTCCGCGGCCAGAAGGGGAACCTCTACGAAGGGGGCCTGCGCATCCCCATGATCGTCTGCTGGCCGGGCAAGATCCGTCCCGGCAGGGTGAGCGACTTCCTCTGGTACTTCCCGGACTTCCTGGCCACGGCGGCCGAACTGGCCGGAGTTCCGCCAACGAAGGACACCGACGGGATCTCCATCGTGCCCGAGCTTTTGGGGGAGGCCGCCGCGGGCCGCCCCCAGAAGGAACACGAGTTCCTCTACTTCGAGCTGGGAGGCCAGCGGGCCGTGCGGGTGAAGAACTGGAAGGCGATCCGGCCGGGAGGAAACGCGAAGTGGGAGCTCTATGACCTGGCTTCGGACATCGAGGAAAAGCACGACCTTGCGGAGAAAAACCCGGACCTCTTGTTCAAGATGATCGACATTGCGGAGAGGGAACACGTCCCCGCCGTGGAGGGGAAATACTTCGACCATTCCCTGGAGGAAAAGGACCGGGCCGCCAAGTGGGGCGGCCTGGCGGCCGCCCGCAAGCGCCTTGGAAAGGTCCACAAAATGCCCAGGGAGGGCCTGATCCCCTTCCACGACCTCAAGATCGCCCGGGTGAGCAGTGAGAGCGCGGACAACGGCAAATTCGCCCGGAACGCCATCGACGGGAACCCCAGGACCTGGTGGCATACCCGTTTCAGCGTGAACCTGGCCAAACCTCCCCACGAGATCGTGATCGACCTGGGCGGCGAACACACCGTCACGGGCCTCCGTTACCTGGCCCGCCAGGACCGCAGCTGGAACGGAACCATCAAGGACTTCGAAGTCTACGTGGGCGACGATCCCAAACATTTCGGCAAACCCGTCGCCAAGGGGAGCTTCAAGAAAACCAAGAAGGCCCAGGAAGTGGACTTCCCGCCCGTCAAGGGCCGCTACGTCATGCTCCGGGCCCTCTCGGAAGTCAACGGAGGCCCCTGGGCCTCCGCCTCCGAGATCGGAATCATAGGCGAGTAAACACAGGGGACGCCTGTAGGGGACGCCTGTAGGGGACGCCCGAGGGACGGCG
>CAYQBW010000808.1:0-1507 GCA_964415725.1 uncultured Planctomycetia bacterium | reverse complement strand
GTCTCCCGGATTCGGAAGCTCGATGCCCAGAGTTCCCGGCGCGGCTTCGTGCTGGACCTTTTCCCCCGCAGGCAGGACCCGTTGGAGCATCTCCCGGATGTCCACCCCCGTGCGGGTCGTTTTTCCGGCTCGGCCCGCCTTTCCCCAAAGGGACATGGCGCCCAGGATGGGAAGGGCCAGGACCTGGACCAGCAGGGCCGCCGCGAGCCCTTTGACCAGCCAGGACTCCCGGAAGGCGGCCCGGAAGGTCTCCAGGCTCCAGGAGGCTCTCCATGGAGCGCGATGGGCCTGGTGCATCCTCTTCTGGTGATGGAGGAAGCGTTTCACTCCTTCCAGGACGCGGGGGGAAGGCTCCGGCGAAGGAACCCGGGAGACGGCCTGGAGCGCTTCCTGGAGCCCTTCCATCTCCTCCTTGGGAGGCCGGGGGAGGGCCCCTTCCCCTTGGAAGAGTTCCTCCACCAGGTCCTGGATGGGTCTCTTTTCCTTCACGCCTCTCTCCTCTTCTTCTTCCCTTCCTGGTCCTCCGCTTTTTTTCCGAGCCGGGCCTTGAGAGTCTTCAAGGCATGGAACATCCGGGACTTCACGGTTCCCACGGGGATCTCCAGAATCCGGGCCACCTCCTTGTAGGGAAAGCCCTGGTAGACCGCCAGCTCGAAGACCTCCCGCGCTCCCTGGGGCAGTTCTTTCATGGCTTCCCTGAGAATTCGGGCCTCTTCCCCAAGCGAGGCCAAGGCGGCGGGATCGGGGGAATCGACGGCCAGCAAGGAACCCAAAGTGTCCCCGTCCTCCGCGAGGGGTTTGTCCAGGGAGGCGGGCTTGGGGCGCAGGCTCCTTTTCCGGACCCGGTCGATCCAAAGGTTCCGGGCGATGCGGAAGACGAAGTAGTCCAGCTTCCCCGAGGGTTTGTAGCTCTGGGCGGCCTTGATCATTCTCAAAAAAACCTCCTGGGTCAGGTCCTCCGCCAGGAAACGGTCCCAGCACAGCCGGAAGAAGAATCCCATCAAGGGACCCTGGTACTTGAGGACGATCTTCTCGAAGGCTTCGGGCGTCCCCTCCCGGAACACCTCGAGAAGGTCTTGTTCCTCGTTGGGCATGGGCCTAACCACACGGAGTCGAAAGAAACGGGGCGGGCCGGAAAAGGTTCATTGCCTCTCCATCGTTTCCCGGTCCAGGTCCCGGAGAAGGGCTTCCCATGGGTCGGGGAGACCAAAGAAGGTCAGAACCCGCTCCAGGGGCCTTCCAGGGGGACACTGGAAACGGATCCAAAGAAAACCCGGGGGAATCCACTCCTCCAGGCGGTCGGCCCACTCTACCAGGGCCACCCCGTCTCCTTCGAGGAGCACCTGCCCGCCGTCGGTCAGGAAGGTCTCCTCCTTGGAGGCGAAGTAGCCGTCGAAATGGTAGAGGGGCACGGGGCCGGGGTATTCGAGCATGAGAAGGTAGGAGGGGCTGGTTACCTCGTCGGCCCCTTCCACGCCCAGGCCTTGGGCCACGCCCCGGGCGAAGA
>CAYQBW010000807.1:0-1508 GCA_964415725.1 uncultured Planctomycetia bacterium | reverse complement strand
CTCCCGCCCCCTCGCGCCCGGGCAGGCCGGACCGGACAAGGAGTCTCTCCATGCAGAAAGAGCCCCAGGACCTGATGGAAAAGATCGTCTCCCTGTGCAAGCGCAGGGGCTTCATCTTTCCCTCCAGCGAAATCTACGGCGGGCTTTCGGCGAGCTACGACTACGGGCCGCTGGGAGTGGAGATGAAGCAAAACGTCAAGCGGGCCTGGTGGAAGGAGATGGTCACGGCCCGGGAAGACGTGGTGGGCCTGGACTCGGCCATCATCCAGCACCCCCGGGTCTGGGAGGCCTCGGGGCACGTGGAGGGCTTCCACGACCCCATGGTGGACTGCAAGCAGTGCCGGCGGCGCTTCCGGGCCGACCAGGTGGAAGGGGACAAGTGCCCCGAGTGCGGCGGCGAACTCACCGAGCCCCGCCAGTTCAACCTGATGTTCAAGACCCACTTCGGGCCCGTGGAGGACTCGGCTTCGATCGTCTACCTCCGGCCCGAGACGGCCCAGGGGATCTTCGTCAACTTCCTCAACGTCCTCAACTCCTCCCGCCTCAAGCCCCCCTTCGGCGTGGCCCAGATCGGCAAGTCCTTCCGCAACGAGATCGTGGCCCGCAACTTCGTCTTCCGGATGCGCGAATTCGAGCAGATGGAAATGGAGTATTTCATCCGGCCCGGCGAGGACGACAAGTGGTATGAATACTGGGTCAAGGAGAGGTTCGAGTGGTACGTCAAGTACGGCGTGCGCCGCGAAAACCTCCGGTTGAGGCCCCACGAGCCCGAGGAGCTGGCCCACTACTCCACGGGCTGCACCGACGTGGAATACCTCTTCCCCTTCGGCTGGTCCGAGCTGGAAGGGATCGCCAAGAGGGGGGACTTCGACTTGAGGCGGCACGCCGAATACTCCGGGGCGCGCCTGGCGGTGTTCGAGGAGGAGACCCGGGAATCCTACGTGCCCCACGTGGTGGAGCCCGCCGCCGGCGTGGACCGGGCGCTCATCACCTTCCTCATCGACGGATACGATGAAGAGGAACTGGTGAATTCCAAGGGCAAGAAGGAGGTCCGCGTCGTCCTTCACCTCCACCCGGAGATCGCCCCCGTCACGGCGGCGGTCTTCCCCCTGGTGCGCCGGGACGGCCTTCCCGAAAAGGCCCGGGAGATCGCCCGGGAACTCCGGGAGGCGGGGGTGAGCTCCTTCTACGACGAAAAGGGGGCCATCGGGCGGCGCTACCGGCGCCAGGACGAGGTGGGCACCCCCTGGTGCGTCACCGTGGACGGGACCACCCTGGAAGACGGGACGGTCACCATCCGGGACAGGGACTCCATGGAGCAGGAGCGGATCCCGGCCGCCGAGGTGGTCTCCGTGGTGAAGGAGCGGATCCGCTCCTGGCGGAGGAGCTGAAGAGATCCGCTACCGCGGAATCTCACCCGTTTCCGCGCATGGCCTTGAGTTTCTGGATGGCGCCCAGCACCGAGCCGCCCGCCGCGCCGGATCTCCTGGGCGGGGCCGGCGGCGGGC
>CAYQBW010000806.1:0-1509 GCA_964415725.1 uncultured Planctomycetia bacterium | reverse complement strand
CGGCGAAGGTCAGTCCTTTTAGTGCCGGCGGAAGGGCAAGGTCCACACCGGCCCGGCCCACGGTGGTCCAGATCGAGCAGGGAAAACGGTCCGTCTCGAGCCTGGAACTCAGCCGCCTGGCCTACCTCTTCGGCAGGGACCTCCGGGATTTCCTCCAGGATTCCTTCCAGGAGAAGAACATCCTTTCCGTACTTTTCCGCGCCGAGCCGGGGGTGCTGGACCGGCCCCATGTGGGGGAGGCCCTCAGGGCATGCATGGCCCTGGGCAGGGAAGTCCGCAACCTGGAGGAACTTCTCGGCATCGAGAGGATTCAAAGGGTCCCTGCCTCCTACTCTCTCCCTTCTCCTGAGACCAAGGGCGAGGCGGTCCAACAGGGAGTCAAGCTCGCCATGGACGAGCGAAACCGCCTGGGCCTTCCAACCGCCCCTCTTCCCGACCTGGCCGAACTCCTGGCCAACCAGGGGATCCATACCGCCGTCTTGGATCTTTCCGAAGATGTCTCCGGTCTCACCCTCAACGATCCGAGGAAGGGCCTGTTCGTCTTCGTCAACCGCAAGCACCACCTGCTCCGCCGGAGGTTCTCCTTCGCCCACGAATACGCCCATATTCTGGCGGACCGGAGCCGATTCGGTGTCGTCAGCCGGCTTTCCCAAAGGGAAAACCTGGTTGAAGTGCGGGCCAACGCATTTGCCGCCAACTTCCTCATGCCCGAGGAAGGGGTCCGCAGGTTCCTGGCCCAACTGGGCAAAATCGGAAGGACCCGGCCGATCTACCAGGTCTTCGATCCCTCGGGAAGTCTGAAGGTCGAAGACAGGATGGCCCCGGGAAGCCAGGCCATCCAGCTCCACGATGTGGTGCAACTCGCGGAATTCTTCAGAGTCAGTCTCCCCTCCTGCATTTACCGCCTCCATGACATCGGATTGATTACGGAAAAAGAATCGGCTGACCTCGAGGCCTTGCACCAAAAGGGGGCGGGAAAGCTCGTGGCCAAGCTCCTGGGGTTCCCGCAGCCAAGGCGCCGAAAAGAGAGGAATTGGTTCCGGAACCGGCTCCTCGGCCTGGCCCTGGAAGCCTTCCGGAGGGAGAAGATCTCCTGGGGCAAACTCATGGCCCTCGCGTCCATGGTCGGCCTGGACCGGGAGCAAGTCGCCCGGCTCCTGGAGAAAATCGGGTCTCCTTACCAGGGCGGCCGATGGTAGATCTTCCAGCCAGGAAAGTCCTCGTCGTCGACGCTTCCGTTCTGATCAATCTCCTCATCGTGGACCGGGTCGATCTCTTGCTTCACTTGCCGTTTCAAGAATTCGTCATTCCTGAAGATGTGGAAGCGGAAATCACAGACCCAGCCCAACCAAGGAAGGGGACCGGTCCGGCCTAAGCCCTTTCGTGCCGGTTGAAAAACAGCGCCGCCAGGGCGGAAACCAGGAAGACCACGGCCGTGCCGATGGGGGTGAACCAGGTCCAATGAAAGGGGGGCACCCAGGTCCAGTGGAGCCTGGGCCCGGCCCAGAG
>CAYQBW010000805.1:0-1510 GCA_964415725.1 uncultured Planctomycetia bacterium | reverse complement strand
TTCCCAGCCTTCTCTTCCCCCTCCCCAGGCTCTACCCCCTTGCCTTTCCCGACGGGGAAAGGGATTCTCCCCTTTTCAACCGTTCCCCAAGGAGAAGCCTCGTGTTCCGACTGACCAGCGCCGCCGCCGCGGCGGCCTTCCTGACCGCCCTCCCCCTTCCGGCCCAGGACTTCCAGGGCCCCGATCCCGGAAAGATCGTGGCCCGGTCGGCCTTCGGCACCGTGAGGGCCGGCGAAGTCTACCGGGAGGTGGCCGTCCGCTACGGCCGGGAGAAGCGCTGGCGGTCCCTTCTCGAAAACCTGGTCCAGGTGGAAGTGGTTCTCCAGGAGGCCAAGAAGGCCGGGATCCGGGTGGACCCGGGCCTTTTGAACAAGAGGCTCGACAGGCTGAGGGACCTGGCCCGGACCTCGGGGAAGACTCTCGACCAGCAACTCCGGGAACTGGGTCTCACCCAGTCCACCATGCGCTACTACACCATGGTGGCCCTGCTCCGGGAGAAGCTCACTGCCCGGGCCCTGGGGATTCCTCCCTCCCAGGTGACGCCCAGCCAGGTGCGCCTCTGGGTCAAGGAGGCCATGGGCCGCTACAAGTGGAAGATCCTCCTCGACTCCCTGGAGAGCGGCGTGGCCGCCAAGGTGGGCGACAAGACCATCCCCACGGAAGTCTTCGGCTGGGCCCTCACCGCCGCTCTCCGCAAAGAGCGCAAGAACCTGGTCAGGGAAATGGTGCGGATCATCGTAACGAGCCGCCGGATCCGGGAACTGGCCGAGAAGGAAGGCATCCGGGTCACCCCGCGGGACGAAGAGGAGGAACTGGCCCGCAGGAGGGCCAACGTGAAGAAGGACCCCCGCTGGCACGGGGCCACCCTGGACCAGCTCCTTCAGGCCAAGGGCTCCTCCGAGGCCGTCCTCCGCCGTTCCCGCAGCTTCCGCGACTTCATCCTCCTGGAGAAACTCGTGGCCAGGCGCTATCCCCGCAAGGCCCAGGTGGCCTATCTCCAGGACCACCTCCAGGAATACCTGGCCCGTTTCGGTGAGAGCAGGCACGTCTACCACATCGCCCTCAAGATCCTTCCCGGGAAGATCCAGGACACGCGCAAGCGGATCCTGGAGATGAAGAACAAGATCCGGGGCATCGCCACCTTCCGCCTCATGGCCAGGATGTATTCGGAGGACAGGGTGAGCGGCCCCAGGGGCGGGGACCTGGGCTGGGTGCACCGGATCCAGCCCGGCGTCCCACAACCCATCCTGGACGAGGCCTTCAAGCTCCAGCCCATGGAAGTAGGCGGCCCGGTTCAGGCCATGGGGATGCTTCACATCCTCATGGTCACCGACGTGAAGCCCGTTCCCCCCCAGGAGGAACTCCTGGCCCACGTGCGGGCGGACCTGCGCACCAACTTTCTCAAAAAGATCATCCAGGAGGCCAGGATCCAATACCTGTGATCCTTCCCCGGGGCGCCCCCGCCTGGAGATGGACCGCCCCCGGGATTAGGATCTGGCCAGGATGGAAG
>CAYQBW010000804.1:0-1517 GCA_964415725.1 uncultured Planctomycetia bacterium | reverse complement strand
GAGGCGGGAGAGCCATCTCCGCCACCAGGGGCGCCGGGTTTTCAGAAGGAGGATCTGGTGCTCTGCCCGTCCCAGGGCCCGGGCCAGGTGGGAGACGTGGGCCAGGAGCTTCTCTTCTTTTTCTTTGTGCCGCGATTCCTGGCGGTCGATGAAACGGTGGAGCGACATCTCGTGCCGTTTCCCCAGCTCTCTCTCGGCCTCCAGGGCCGCCTGGGCCTTGGCCAGCTCCTTGGCCAGCCTGTCCCGCTCCCGCTCCAGGCTCTCCATGGCCCGCCGGTCCCTTTCCAGGCCTTCGTCCAGGGCTTTCAGGTGGGCCGTGATTTCCTGGAATTCCTCGGCCCCCACGGCGGGGCCCTCGTCGATCTTGCGGGAGAAGCGGGGCACGAAATCCTCTTCCTGGGAAAGGCGGGACCTGTCCCGGGCGCCGGGCATGGAGGCGATCCTCGTGAGTTCGGGGCTGGAGACGAGAAGTTGCATCCTTCCCGTCCTCTCGGAGCGGACCTCCTTCTTTTTCAGGGCCCCTTTCTTGGCCCGGAGCTGGACCGCCCGGGGGGTGATGCCCAGCAACAGGGACGCTTCCGCCACGGTGAACCAGGCGCCTTCCTCTTTCTGGATTTCCGGGTTGGGTCGCATGGGGTCGCCTCCCCTCCTTCTCTCTCCTTACGAAATCAACCTCGCTACTTCTTCGTCCTCCAAGGGGGGCTCTTCGCCGGGAGAGGAACCTTCCCCTCCTTCGTCCGTCCCCGCCCGGCTCTCCCCGCTTCTCTCTTCCGCCTGGGAGCCCCTGTCTTTGACGGGGGGATCGGAGACCACCAGCGGCGGGCCGGGCTGGCCCTCCACCTGGCTCACCAGGAGCACCGAAATCTCTCCTCCCGCGGCGGAGAGGACCTGTTTCTCCACCACGCCCCCAAGCAGGAGGAGCCGGGCCCGTTCCAGGCGGGGCCATCCCTGGATCCGGAAATTCCTGAGAAAGGCCAGGACCTCCCGGGCGGCGCCGAGAAGGGAGAGACCCTTGGAAAGGAGGGCGCCGTCCACTTCCCGTCCCACCAGGCAGAGCACAAGGTCGCCTTCCGGCGAGGCAAAAAGGAGGTCCGCTTCCACCTCCCCCAGGGGTCCGCCTTTCCCGAGAAGTTTCCAGCCCTTTCCCAGGAAGTCCGGGTTCTTTCCCAACAGGTCGGCCAGCTTTTCCGGGGAGATGCCGAAGGGGCGGGAGTAGAAGATCGGGTTCATCGGGCGGCCTCCCTGGGCTGGAGCGCGCGCAGGATTCCGGCCCCGATCCTGCCCAGGGCCGCGGCGGCCCGGGAGCCGGGGGACCAGACCAGGGCGGGTTTGCGCTCGGCGAGAAAGACCTTTTCCAGGGCGGGCTCCAAGGGGAGAGCCCCGAGAAAGGTGAATCGTTCTCTGGGAAGTTCTCCCTGGGCGGCCAGGAAGCGGTGGAAGATCTCCCGGCCTTCGCCTGAGCCGGGCCTCTCGGCGGGCGCGACGGCCACCTGGAGGGAAGAGGGAAGGATTCTCAG
>CAYQBW010000803.1:0-1519 GCA_964415725.1 uncultured Planctomycetia bacterium | reverse complement strand
TATGGGTACGACCCCTGGAACCGGCGGGTCACCAAGATGCTGGAAGGTGAGACCAAGTGGTATACCTGGGACGGGTGGCAGAACGTGGACGAATACGACGGGACCTTCCAGCCCCGGACTGTGCATTTCGACGGCCCAGGCATCGACGAGCACCTGGCCTACGCGAGGAAGGAAGGGACTTCCTGGATCCGTTACACCCTGGTCCAGGGCCACCTTGGGACGGTGATGAAGGTCCTGGACGAGAGCGGGACCGTCGTAGAGCGTTACGAATACGACCCCTACGGCAGGCGATACGTCTATGACGCCCAGAACACGCCCATCCCCGAAACCCAGGTCGGCAACCCCTACGGCTTCACCGGCCGCCGCCACGACCCCGAGACCGGCCTCATCTACTACCGCAACCGTTACTATTCCCCCGACATCGGGCGGTTTTTGAATCTTGACCCCGCAGGTATCTGGCTTCCTTGGAATTACGGAAATGGGTTCTTATATGCGGCAGGTAGGCCATTAATTCTATCGGACCCCTTTGGGTGGAGCCCAGGATTTCTGGGTTCCCTGGTCGACTTCGCTCATGATGTAGCAAAAGCGTTCAAGGATGCTTATAACCAAATACCTGAATTCAAAGGTCTTGTGGATGGAATCAAAGATTATTTTGGAGATTTTGCAAAAAGCCAAATTAGTGGAAAGCCTATGCCTACTGTTTCGAAAAGTGAAGAAACCTTGTGTGACTTTTATCCTAGAAAGTTAAAACTGAAATGGTGTCTGTCATTTATCTCCCAACAAAAAGAATTGGGTGATTATATTGCTGAAAATAGGCCCGCTGACACTTGGGTCTCTAAATCTACATTGCCACCCTCTAATTATGGGGGGGTGGAAGATCCTGTTGGAGGAAATGATGGTAATAGCCAGAGTAAAAGTTTGGGATTCCAATTGGGCCTTCCTGACCAAAAAATGGAATTCGGGGCTTGTAGGTTTTTCGCCAAAAACATGAAAATGGGTCTTAGTGGAAATCCACCATATTTTCCACAGGACTTGGCCGGAGAGCTTGGGATTACCCTGGGTTCAGAAAGAGGGTTCTCGTTTATCAGAAGTGTGGATCTTGCGATTAATAGAGGGGGAGTTGATTTGGAAGCATTTAAAGCCGTTTTTTCTTACGAAGGAAGTAAATTTTCCGGAAGCCTTGGGGCAGAGCTTAACAGGAGAGGCGGGTTTGAAGGTTTATCATTAAGGGCATCGCGGCCCTTTAGTGGTGGGGGGATTTCCTTAGGGGCTGGGTTCGAACGCGGTTCAGGATTTTCAATGTCAGTGGTTTTTTCCCTTAAATTTTAGGGGGAGGATGTGAGGAAAAACGGGGTTTATTGGATTGCGGCCTTTCTTTTCCCATTTTTCGGAAGAATTGCCGTGAATTTGGGCAATCGTTTAGGATTGGGAGAGCAAGAGAATATCCAAGATAAAAAAATCATTTCTCAGATTCCGCACATCTTTAAGGGCCGCTCTTGAATTTCTCTTCTGACGTAAG
>CAYQBW010000802.1:0-1523 GCA_964415725.1 uncultured Planctomycetia bacterium | reverse complement strand
GGCCAGGGTGAGGACCATGCAGTCTTCGGGGATCTTCTCCACCAGCTCGGTGTAGTAGTTACGCCCCGGTTTGGCGCCGTCACAGCCGCCCACCAGGAAGAAGTGGCGGATATCCTTACTCTTTACGGCGCCGATCACCTTGTCAGCCACCGACATTACCGTGTTTCTGGCAAAACCAACCATTACCGAGCCCTTGTCACTGTCCTCGGTGAACCCTTCCATGGCCCGGGTGACGAGGGCGCTTTTTCTGGGCATGCCCCAGGGATAGCGCTCCAGGCCCCAGGCGGCGACCCGGGGGGTGGGAACGCCCATGCCCCTGAGCCGCAAAGCGTTCCGCGCCTCCCGGGCCAGGGGGGAGCCCTTGCCCAGGTAGGAAGGCCATTTCTTCAGAGGGAGCCGGGAAGGACGGACCACCTGGGTCTTCACGTAGTAGACCCTTCCCTCCAGGGAAACTCTCCTGCAAACCCGGGTGGCCGCCCGGGAAACCACTTCCCCCCCCTGGAAGGAGCACAAGGGGTCCAACCCGTCCAATCCGGCCCGGCGAAAGACCTGGCGGTCTTCCTCGTCGAGCCAGAAGAGCCCGCCTTCATCTTTCAACGTTCCGCCTCCCTTCGAAAGAGGGCCAAGGTCTGTCCCGAAAACCAGGGAGAGACCGTCCAGTAACGGACCCGGACGAATCCCCCCTCCCGGGCGGCCTCTTCCAGGGCCCCCCTGGTCCAGGAAGGCCGCCGGAGAGGCCGGCCCAGGATCCGGGCCTTTCTCCTGTGCGCGCGCTGCTTGGGGGACTGGCCGTCCAGGAAAGTCACCAGCAAGGCCTTGGCCGTGACCCGGCAGAGCTCCCCCAGGAGCGCCCGCTTTTCCTCCTCCTCCCTCACGTGGTGGAGAAGCCGGATGCAGGCCGTGAGATCCGCCCCCCGATCGGGAAGGGGAAGAGCCCAGGCCGAAGCCTGGACCGTCCTTCCGCCGAGCCCTTCCCTTTCCCGGCAGATCCGGAGCATGGGAAGGGAGAGGTCCAGGCCCAGGTAGGACCGTCCCGCTCCTTTCAGAAGGCCCGCCCACCGCCCGGCCCCGCAGGGGACGTCCAGGACCAGGTCCATCTCTCCCAGGGCGGAGACCTCCACCAGGGCGGCCTGGAGGTTGGCGGCTTCCTTCGAGTGGGTCCAGCGCCGGAAGAGCCCCTTCCGGAACTTCTCCCCGTAGCCCCGGGCCCGCCGGGGATCCTGGAAACTTCGGCTGTAGGATTCCATCGCTCTTCGGGCCCAAAGATTCCCCTCTTTTTCCTCTCCATGGAAGGAGTAAGGATCGTCCTCCATGAAAGTTCTCTTCCCGGAAAGCCAGAAGGCCCGCAGACGCAGGGACCAGGTCCTCCTCGCCCTCCTCCTCCTGGTCTTCTTGGGGCTGGTCCTCCGGGCCACGAGAAAGCCCCACGGCGTGCTGGAGCGGAACCAGCAGTTCGGGGCCCGCTTCCTCCAGGGCCGGGACCCTTACTTCGACCCCGCCCGGGGACACAGGATCCACGGGCC
>CAYQBW010000801.1:0-1526 GCA_964415725.1 uncultured Planctomycetia bacterium | reverse complement strand
GGGCGCCCACCCCAGCCTCTCTTTGGCCTTGGTCGCGTCCCCGAGCAAACTCTCCACCTCGGTGGGCCGGTAATACCTGGGGTCCACCTGGATCACCACAGTCCCGGGCCGGACCTTTCCATCCATCCCTTCCGCGCTCTCCACCTTTGCCACCACCCCCTCCTCCTCCACGCCCTTTCCCCTCCATTCGATCCGGATCCCAATCTCCCCGAAAGCCCGCTCGCAAAACTCCCGCACCGAGTGCTGTTCCCCCGTGGCGATCACGTAGTCGTCGGGCTCTTTCTGCTGGAGGATCAACCACTGGGCCTCCACGTAGTCCCTGGCGTGCCCCCAGTCCCGCAAAGAATCCAGGTTCCCCAGGTAGAGCCTCTCCTGGAGCCCCAAGGCGATCCTCGCCACCCCGCGGGTGATCTTCCTCGTCACAAAGGTCTCCCCGCGAAGGGGCGACTCGTGGTTGAAGAGGATCCCGTTGCACCCGAAGATCCCGTAGGCCTCCCTGTAGTTGACCGTGATCCAGTAGGCATACAACTTGGCCGCCCCGTAGGGGGACCTGGGATAGAAAGGTGTCGTCTCCCGCTGGGGCGTCTCCACGACCTTCCCGAACATCTCCGAGGTGGAGGCCTGGTAGAACCTGGTCTTCTCCACAAGCCCGAGGATCCGGATCGCCTCCAGGATCCGCAGCGTCCCCAGGCCGTCGGCGTTGGCCGTATATTCAGGCGTCTCGAAAGAAACCTTCACGTGGCTCTGGGCCGCCAGGTTGTAGATCTCGTCAGGCTGGACCTCCTGGATCACCCGGATCAGGTTGGTCGAATCCGTCAGGTCCCCGTAATGCAAGATGAACCGCCGGCTCTCCTCGTGCGGGTCCTGGTAGAGGTGGTCGATCCTGTCCGTGTTGAAAAGGGAGGCCCTCCTCTTGATTCCGTGGACTTCGTAGCCCTTCCCGAGCAAAAACTCCGCCAGGTAGGCCCCGTCCTGGCCCGTTACGCCGGTGATCAACGCTTTTTTCATGGTTTTCCTAATTCTTTCCTGATTTTTCCCAAATACCTGTAGGGGCCGCCGTGTGGAAGGCCGTAGGGGACGCCCGAGGGGCGGAGCGCAGCGACGCCCCGACGGTCGTCCCGCTATTCCCCCAGACCCCCGGATGATTCCCAACCCCCGGAACCATCCCGGGCCGACGTTCGGCGCCGAAGACGGCACCTCCGGCGGCCCCTACACCCAACGGGGCCGAATATCCCATCCCGTTCCGATAGGAACGTAGGGGACGCCCGAGGGGTGGCCGAAGGCCGGCCCGACGGTCGTCCCGCGATTCCCCACAGCGGCGCGATGATCCCGTAGTCCCGGAACCATCCCGGGCCGACGTTCGGCGCCGATGACGGCGCCTCCGGCGGCCCCTACACCCAACGGGACCGAATATCCCATCCCGTTCCGATAGGAACGTAGGGGACGCCCGAGGGGTGGAGCGCAGCGACGCCCCGACGGTCGTCCCGCGATTCCCCACAGCGGCGCGATGATCCCGTAGTCCCGGA
>CAYQBW010000800.1:0-1534 GCA_964415725.1 uncultured Planctomycetia bacterium | reverse complement strand
CTTCATGAGCTTGCGGTTCAGGGATTCCAGGACCCCGCCGCCCCTCCCTCTCTTTCCCCGGGAACCCGCCTTCCTGGAGGCCGCCTTTCCCCGGGAATGAACGATCCCGTGGTTCAGGTCCACGGCGATCACGAAATCGGCGCCCATCTTCCGGAGAACCCCCACGGGAACGGGGTCCACGAGCCCCCCGTCCACGAGGAACTTCCCCCTCCACCGCACCGGGGTGAACACCCCGGGGATGGCGATGCTCGCCTGGACCGCCAGGGCCAGGTCGCCCTTTTTCAGGACCACCTCCTTGCCCGTGGTGATATCGGTGCAGACCGCGCCGAAGGGAAGCTGCAGGTCCTCGATCCTGTCCACCCGGGCGCAGGTCCGGATGAACTCGGACACCCTCTTCCCGTCGATGAACCCTCCTCTCGGGAGGACCACGTCCACGAAGGCCACCAGATCCCTCCACTTGAGGCGGCCCACCACGTCCTCCAGCACGTCCAGCCGGCCCGCGGCGTGCACGGCCCCCACCAGGGCGCCGATACTGGTTCCCGCAACCACTTGGGGGAAGATCCCCTTTTCCTGGAGGGCCCGGATCACCCCGATGTGGGCCCACCCCCTGGCCGAACCGCAACCCAGCGCAAGACCGATCATCCACCCACTCTAGCCCGGACGATTCATGGAGGTCCAGGGGGAAACCCGGGCCCAATTTCAACCGTCGACCCGGATCTGCGGGCTCGGACACCGGCTGGAGCCCCTCCGCCCCTGCGCGCCTTCCGCCTCGGCCAGGGCCTTCGAGGCCAGGGCGCGAACCGCCCGGGAGGGGGCGGAATCGGGTTTTTCCAGCAGGAAAGGCGATCTTTCCAGGGCCGATCTCTCCACCAGGGCGCTCTCGGGGAGCCAACCCAGAAGGCCCGGACGGACCCCCAGAAATCGGCCGGCCACCTTGCGGATCCGCGTGGCCGTAAGCATGGCCTCCTCTCTCGAGGCGGCCCGGTTCACCACGAGCCGGGTCCTTTCCGAGAGCCCCTCCCTGTGAAGGATCTTGAACAAGGCGTAGGCGTCGGCCAGGGCCGCAGGCTGGGGGGTGGTCGTCAAGAGGACCAGGTCGGCCCTCCGCAGGGGCGCGAGCGCCGGGCTGGAAATCCCGGCCCCCGTATCGAAGACCACCGTCTCCACGTTCGGCCCGATCTCCTCCAGGGCCTTCCACAGCCCCACCCTCTCGAATCCTCCCGGCTCGGCCACCTCCTCCATGCCCGAACCGCCTGGAAGGAGGAGAAGCCCCCCCGGTCCCTCCATCAAGGCCTCGGACAAGGGAAGGCCCGCGGCAAAACACTCTTCCATTGTCTTCTCGGGGTGCACCCCGAGAAGGATGTCCGCGTCGGCGAGCCCCGGGTCCAGGTCCAGGAGGAGGACCCGTTTCCCCCCTTCTCTCAGGGCCAGGGAGAGGGCCACGGAGAGGACCGTCTTGCCCACTCCTCCCTTGCCGCTCGCCACCGCCAGGACGGGAGGACGTCCCCCCCGGCGCGGCCCCGCCTTCCCGGCC
>CAYQBW010000799.1:0-1534 GCA_964415725.1 uncultured Planctomycetia bacterium | reverse complement strand
GAGGTGGCAGCATGAGTTTTTCTGGTCTTGTGTCCAAGGAACCGGGTGCAATACAAGAATTCCTTGATGGTCCTCTTCCAGTTTCTTCCCCGAAAGGAGGGCGACAAGGCCGGGCCGCCGCTCAGGGCTGTGGCGGAAATCCCCATATCCAGGCCGGGAGGCCTCTTTTTCCTGGGGAAAGTTCGTTTCCACCCGCCCCTGCATCGGATCCAGGTCCACCTGGTCGATGAATCCAACCATCCGGTTAAAGTCGCCAGCGTCGACTTGAGTTTGTTCGGCTGGAAGTCGCCCTACGGGGCTGGTCGAAGAAGGAGGACCGGCCTGGACGGGAATTGCCGTTTTCTTGTGTACAGCAGGGCGGGAGGGTACCGGATCTCGGCATCGAAGAAAGGTTGCCTGGATGTCGAAACCAAACCGCGGCCCCTGGAGACTGTGGCCAGGGTCCTGAAGCTGCAGGGCGTTGGAAAAATCGCATTCCGGGTCCTATTTGGTAAAGATGTCCGGGAAAATCGAATTCCTTTCAAGGTTTTGCTCTTTGCCGAGCAGGTCTTGCCGGGAAAGGGGTATAAAAAAATAGGGTATGTGGACAAGGAAGGGACCGGCGCGATTTCACCCCTGCTCCCGGGAATTTACAAGGTTGATGTGAAGGTCATGGGAGGAAAAACTCCTATCCTTTGCCTTGATGGAATCCGGGTGGAGAAAGGAAAGACAACGAAAGACCCCAGGTTGAATCCCCTGGATCTCAGGCCCTACCTGCACGGCGTGACCTTGGAAGTGATCCCGCCGGGGAATTGGAAGGGACGGGTCTATTTTCCGGACTTCTACAGCAGGCAGGTAGGCCCCGACCGGTACCAGTTTCTTCTACCCCAGGCCTTTCCCGCCAGGATCCTCCTGAAAGGGCCGGGGATCCATGACGAGGTCGTGGAAGTCTCCGGACCTTCTGTGAGAGTGAGGCTGCGAAAGGGGATCCCTCTCAGGCTTTCCCTTTCAGGGTGGATTCCTGCCTTGCCGAAGGGCGTGATGATTGGAGCCAGGGAGATGCCCACTTGCCGGCCCATGAACTACATGGCAACCGGATTTTATCAGGATTTCCGTCGCCATTACTCAGAATGGATGACGACCGGGGCCGCGGGCGAGTTCGACGAGAAGGGAGAGTGCCGCATCCTGGTAGGGGGGCCGGGAAGAAGAAGGATCGAGATTTTCCTTGCCGGGAGGAAGAAGGGAAAAGTCCGCCGATGCCGAACTTTGCAGAAGGAGACCCTCCAAATTTCTCCTGAGCCCCTTTCCCCGCTGAGCCATACAGTAAAACTCGATCGCCAGACCATCTCCCAGGCCCTGATTTCTTTCCAAGGGAAATAGGAAAGCATAGAATCCCATGGGTATTCCTGAAACCGATCCGTGGGGCTTGCGGTTGTTTCTCTACGCCTCCGGTTATTTCCCCGTTACCGGATGAAATCCGATTTTTTACGGCCCGAGGAGGTGGCGGCCCAATGCTGTTTTTCCTTTCTTAGGGAAACATAAAGCGGAACATATC
>CAYQBW010000798.1:0-1538 GCA_964415725.1 uncultured Planctomycetia bacterium | reverse complement strand
GGCCGAGATCGATCACGTAATCGGCAGACCGGATCACTCCGGGATGGTGTTCGATTACGATCACCGTCCCCCCCCGGTCCACGAGCCTGTGGAGCACCCCGAGAAGGCGGGCCGTGTCCTCCAGGTGGAGGCCCGTGGTGGGCTCGTCCAGGATGTAGAGGGTGCCTTCCGGCGCCGGCCCGGCCAGCTCGGCGGCGAGCCTGAGTCTCTGGGCCTCTCCTCCCGAGAGGGTGTAGGAAGGCTGGCCGAGCTGGATGTATCCCAGGCCCACCTCCTCCAGGAGAGCCAGGACCTTGCGGATCCCGGGGTGCGCGGAAAAGAGCGGCAGGGCCTGGGAAACCTCCATCTCCAGGATCTCGGCGATGTTCTTCCCCCGCCAGGTCACCTGGAGCGTCTCCGGGTCGAACCGTTTCCCGCCGCAGACTTCGCACTTGAGCCAGACGTCGGGCAGGAAGTGCATCTGCACCTTCACGAAGCCTCTTCCCGAGCAGGCCTCGCACCGCCCTCCCGGCACGTTGGGGGAGAATCTTCTTGGAGTATACCCCCTCACCCGGGCCGCCTCGGTGGAGGCGAAGAGGGCCCGGATGTCGCCCAGGACGCCCGTGAAGGTGGCCGGGTTGGAGGAGGGCGAGGCGCCGATGGGACTCGCGTCCACCACCCGGCTCCTCCGGATCTCCTCCCCTCCCACGCCCTCCCCTTGGACCTTCTCCCCCCTCAGCCCAGGGAGCAGGGTCTCCAGGACCAGGGAGGATTTCCCCGCTCCGGAAACCCCTGTCACCACAGTCAAGGTCCCCAGCGGAAAGGAGACGTCGATCCCCTTGAGGTTGTGGGTCCTCGCCCCCTTGACCCGAAGATGGCGCCCCGTTCCCTTCCTCCGCTCTTTCGGGAGGGGAAGGGAGGCCTCTCCCCGGAGCCAGCGGGCGGTGACGCTCTTTTGGGAGGCCGCCACCGCCTCGGGCGGGCCCTGGGCCACCACTCTGCCCCCGAGCCTTCCCGCCCCGGGGCCCAGATCCACCAGGTGATCCGCCGCCCGGATGAAGGTCTCGTCGTGCTCCACCACCACCAGGGTGTTCCCCAGGTCGCGGAGTTCCCTGAGCTGGGCCAGGAGGCGGTCCGCATCGCCGGGATGGAGCCCCACGGTGGGCTCGTCCAGGGTGTAGAGCACCCCGGTCAGCCTGTTCCCGAGCTGGGTGGCCAGGCGGATCCGGCGCGCTTCGCCCCGGGAGAGGGTCGCCATGGGCCGGTCCAGGGAGAGGTAGTCCAGGCCCACTCCGGAAAGGAAGCCCAGCCTGTTCCGGATCTCCTTCAGGGGTTCGGCCAGGACCTTTGCCTGTTCCCTGGTGAAAGAGAGGCTCTCCAGGGCCTTCCGGGCCTCTACCACGGGCAGGGCCAGGAACCCGGGGAGGGTGTAGTCCCCCACCTTGAAATTCCGGGCGATCGGATTGAGGCGGGTTCCGCCGCAGGCGGGGCAAGGCCTGGGATCGAGAAGGTCCGCCAGGGCCGCCCCCTCTTCCCCCTCCTCGGCGGCGGCCCGGGCG
>CAYQBW010000797.1:0-1539 GCA_964415725.1 uncultured Planctomycetia bacterium | reverse complement strand
CCCCGCCCTGGACGAGGATCCCCCCCACAAGGGGGACTTCCTCCTCCTGGAAGAAAACCCGGAGAGCGCCCTGGCCGTCCGCGTCGTGGCCGCCCGGGCGGGTGGCCCTTTCGCCGAGGGGAAGGAGACGGGCGCCTCCTACCTGGCGGAACTCCTCAAGGCCGGCCGTTCCGAAATCCCTCCGGACGTAAAGGAGATGCTCTACCGCCTCCACCTGGACCTCCACCTCCTGGGGAGGGTGGAGATCCGGGAGGGGAGATTCCGCTTCGTCCCGGGAAGCCGGGACCTGGAGCCTTTCGGCCACCGGCTCCGCCGCCCCACCCTGGAGGCCCTGCGTTTCCTGGCCAGCGCCGGCCAGGTGGAAGGGGAGGACACCGTGCCCTTCGGGGTCCTCTGCCGGGGGGAGAAGACCTTCCCCGACGTGCCCGTCCTCTTCTCCATCGACAGGCTCAAGAGCAGGCGCTCCTTCGTCTTCGCCCGGGCGGGATACGGAAAGAGCAACCTTGTGAAATACCTGGTCTCCCGCCTCTACGAACACCCCCCGGAAGTGGGCCTCCTCATCCTGGACCCCGAGGGCGAGTACGCCTTCGAGCAGACCGCCGAAGGCCGCCGGGTCCCCGGCCTCGCCGACCACCCGGAGATCCGAAAGCGCCTCAAGGTCTTCACCTCCCGAAAGGCCCCCTCCCTGCTGGAGCGCTACGGCGACGTGATCCAGACCTCTCTCCAGGTGGACTTCCGGGAGTGCGAGCCCGGAGAGGTGCTCACATCTTTCGTTCCGAGAGAGAAACTCGAACAGGTCTGGTCCAACTGGATCCGGGGGCTCGCCAGGCGGACCCGGGGCGGGAAGGTGAAGGTCGAGGACCGGTGGGCGGCCCTGATCGACGCCCTGGACCAGAGGCAATACGGGATCACCGACGAGGAGCTCCACCACCTCATCTTCGGCCGCCCCATGAAGTCCGACCAGAAGGGCGGAAACGTGAGCATCCAGGCCGTGCGCAACAACCTGGTCCCCCTGGTGCGCCGCCTCCACAACCCGGAAAGCCGGCTTCTGAGCGCCACCCTGGAACACCTGGACCGGGGGGGCGTGGTGGTCCTGGACCTCTCGCTGGCCTCCCATTCCGACTCCCGCGCCCTGGCGGACCTCCTTCTCTTCCGCGTCTTCCAGAGCAGGGTCCAGGCCTTGACGCACGGCCGGAAACTTCCCCCCGTCCTGGCCGTCTTCGAGGAGGCCCAGACCATCCTCTCGGCGAGCAGGGACGACGAGACCTCCATCTTCACACGCTGGGTCAAGGAGGGACGCAAATACGGCCTGGGCGCTCTCATGATCACCCAGCAGCCCGGCTCCATCTCCGAGGAGATCGTCTCCCAGGGGGACAATTTCTTCGTCATGCACCTCCTCAACGAAAACGACCTCCGGCTCCTCCAGCGCATCAACGCCCACTTCACCGAGGACATCCTGGAGTTCATCCGGAACGAACCCGTCAAGGGCAACTGCTACTTCTGGTCCGCCCCGGACCAGCCCTACGTGGTGCCCTGCCG
>CAYQBW010000796.1:0-1550 GCA_964415725.1 uncultured Planctomycetia bacterium | reverse complement strand
GGCCGGCCCATTCTCATGAGCCACCTGGGCCGGCCCAAGGGCAAGGTGGTCCCAACGATGAGCCTGAAGCCCGCCGCCGAGAGGCTGGCCGAACTCATCGGCGTGCCCGTGGACATGGCCCCCGACTGCGTGGGGCCCGAGGTGGAGAAGATGGCCCGGGAACTTCCGCCGGGCCGGATCCTCATGCTCGAGAACGTCCGCTTTCACCCCGAGGAGACCAAGGGCGACGAGGAGTTCGCCAAAAAACTCGCCGCCCTGGGGGATGTCTTCGTCAATGACGCCTTCGGCTCCGCCCATAGGGCCCACGCCAGCGTCTACACGGTGGCCAAGTTCCTGCCCGCCGCCGCGGGCTACCTCCTGCAGAAGGAGATCGACGCCTTCGAGCGGATCCTGGAGAAGCCCGAGCGGCCTTTCGTCGCCATCCTTGGAGGCGCCAAGGTCTCGGACAAGTTGCCTGTGATCCGCAATCTCCTCCCCCGGGTGGACAAACTGCTCATCGGCGGCGCCATGGCCTACACCTTTTTGAAGGCCCAGGGGCTGGAGACGGGCAAGTCGCTGGTGGAAGAGGACCTCCTGGAGGAGGCCAAGTCGGTGAAGGAAGAAGCCGCCTCCCAGGGCAAGGAGATCCTCCTTCCCAAGGACCACCTGGTCGCTTCCTCCCTGGACGACGAGGCCGGCGTCCGGGTCGTGGAGGGGGCGATTCCGGCGGACCTGATGGGCGTGGACATCGGCCCCGCCACGGTGGAGGCCTACCGCTCCGCCCTGCAGGGCGCGAAGACCGTTCTCTGGAACGGCCCCATGGGGGTCTTCGAGAAGGACGCCTTCGCCAAGGGGACCCTGGGCGTGGGCAAGGCCGTGGCCGAAAGCGGCGCCTTCAGCGTGGTGGGCGGCGGGGATTCCGTGGCGGCCGTGGAAAAACTCGGCCTGGCGGATTCCATCAGCCACATCTCCACAGGCGGCGGCGCAAGCCTGGAACTCCTGGAAGGCAAGGAGCTTCCCGGGATCGCCGTTCTCCCCGAGAAGGAGTCGTGACAGAAACCCCGGGCCGGGAACGGAAGAGGGAAGGGGCGGCCGTCCTGGTGGCCCCTTCCCTTCTTTCGGCGGACTTCGCCCGCCTCGGCGAGGAGGCCCGGGCCATGGAGGCCGCGGGGGCGGACTGGCTCCACCTGGACGTCATGGATTTCCATTTCGTCCCCAACCTCACCGTGGGGCCCATGGTGGCCGCCTCGCTCCGCAAGGAGACGGACCTTCCCATCGACGCCCACCTGATGGTGACCGACCCGGTGGCGCTGGCCCGGCCCTTTGCAGAGGCCGGTGTGGACTGGATCACCTTTCACGTGGAGGCCGTGGCCGACCCGGCCCGGGCCGCCCGGGAGATCCGGGGCATGGGCGTGAGGGTGGGGGTCTCCCTCAAGCCCGGCACCCCCCTGGAGGCCCTGGTGCCCTGCCTGGAGGAGGTGGACCTGGTTCTCGTCATGGGCGTAGAGCCCGGTTTCGGCGGCCAGGCCTGGATCCCCGGGACCCTGGAGAAGGCCCGGGGCCTCAAGGAG
>CAYQBW010000795.1:0-1552 GCA_964415725.1 uncultured Planctomycetia bacterium | reverse complement strand
GTTCAGCACTTCCTCTACGACCTGCCCCCGAAAGGGCTCCTCCGCCCAGACCAGGATCGCCCGGATCACCTTCCGCAGGTCTTCGGTCCCCATGACCTCCAGGGCCTCCTCCAGCCCGCCCTTCCCATCGTGCCTGCCCATCGCTCATACTCCTTTCCTTCTCCCTCTCCCCTTTCCCTGGAGCCGCCTTCCCAGAAAACCAGGGGAACCGCCCGGCAGGAAGAATCCCGGCCCTTGTCACGGGAGAACAGGAGAAATTCTAGAGAAGCTGGGAAAGAAAAGTCCTGGCCGGGACCACCAGCGCCCGCCCGGGTCTTTGGAAACAATCGGCGTTCACGTAGTCCAATTCCAGGACCACCTGGAACGCGAAGGGCGCCTTCAGCCTCTCCTGGAAATAGGAAAGGGCCTTGGAGATCTTTTCTTCCTTTTGCTTGACCTCCACCAGGAACCAGGGCCTGCCGTCACGGGCCACCAGGAAATCCACTTCCCGCCTTTCCTTGTCCCGCAGGTAGCCCAGTTCGAACCTTCCGAGGCCGAGATCGTTCCAGCCTTCCACCGCCTTGAGCAGATGGCACCCAACCAAGGTCTCTGCCCGGTCTCCCGGGTCTTCAATGGCGGACCAATCTCTCAGGAACCATTTGGGCTCCTTCCGCAAGGAGCGGGTGACGTTCTTGAACCAGGGTCGCACGAGAAACCCGAGGTGGAGGTTGCAAAGGACCTCCACCCAGCGGCGCACTGTGTCCACCGCCACCCTCACATCCTTGGCCAGGTTCGCGAAGACGAGCTGGTGGGCCGACCTGCGGGCAAGGAGACGGACCAGCATCTCCAACTGCCCGATCTGCTGGACCTGGGTCAGGTAGCGGATCTCTTCACGGGAAATCAGTTCCAGGCGCAGGGATTGCCAGCGGCGGGTGAAACGGGGCTCCCTCTTGAGGAAAGGTTCCGGGTATCCCCCGTGCCGGAGAAGGGCATCGAAATCCGTGTTCTTGATCCTCTTCGGAGGGCGCACGATCCGGACCGGGTCCGGAAGGCTCCGGTCCGCCAACTCGGCCACCGTAAAGGGATGCATCCGGTAGAGAAAGTAGCGGCCCATGAGACTCTCGCCACCACGCCTGAAAACGGACAACCGGCTGCTTCCCGTTACGATGACGCGGATATCATGGGCATAGGTATCGAAGAAACCCTTGAGCAGACCCTTCCAGCCCGGGTATTTGTGGAGTTCGTCGAAAAGGACGGCCGCGGCCTTTTCCCGAAGACGGTTCAGCCCGAGGGCCTCGACGATTCCGGCCGGCCCCGCAAGAATCCGTTCCCTGTCGTCCAGGTTGTCCCAGTTGAGGTAGGCGGCCGCGTGGGCGCTGCAGGTGGTGGTTTTGCCGACCTGCCTGGGGCCGGTCACAAAGGCCATCTGCCTGTGCCGGGCCAGGTGCTCGGCCAGGACCGTATCGTAGAAGCGCGGGCGGATCTTCATACCTGACCATTATCGACAGAATCGTCGATTGGTCAAGACCATTTTACGCCCCCCCCTTTTCTGGTCGGGCCATGAACCCGGCCC
>CAYQBW010000794.1:0-1553 GCA_964415725.1 uncultured Planctomycetia bacterium | reverse complement strand
GGGCGGACAACTCCCTCAAGAGAGGAAGCCCCGGTCCGGCCAGCCTCTCCAGTTCCTCCGGGGTGGGCTCGTGGGTGAATCTCATGTCCCCGGATATAATGGGAATCCATGGAAAGGTCCATCGCCCAAAGGCTCCTGGACTTGAACCGGCGCTTCTACCGGGAACGGGGCCGCGATTTCGCCGCCACCAGGGAGGGACTCCACGAGGGGATGAAGAAATCCCTGGAAATCCTCTCCCCCCGGGGAGGCGTCCTCGACGTGGGATGCGGCCACGGAAGAATCGCAAGGACGTGGAAGGAGGGGCTCCTGCCGGGGGGGATCACCCACTACGTGGGCGTGGAGCAATCCAGGGCCCTCCTCGCTCTCGCCCCTCCGGAAGGACCGGATCTCCGCTTCTTCCAGGCCGACCTTTCCAGGCCGGGATGGTCCCACCCCATCCGCTCTCTTGGTTTTCCCCTCTCCGCGGCCCTCTGTTTTTCTGTTCTCCACCACATTCCGGGCCGGGACAGGCGCCTGGCCTTGCTCGGCGGGATCGGCTCCCTCCTTCCCGGCGGGGGAGACCTGGCTCTTTCGGTCTGGCAGTTTCTGCACGTCCCCGGCATGGCAGCCAAGGTGAAACCCTGGAAGGAGGCCGGCCTCCGGGAGGAGGACCTGGAGCCGGGGGACGTCCTCTATCCTTGGGGCAAGGAAGGAAAAGCCCTACGCTACGTCCATCATTTCGGTGAAGAGGAACTTGTCTCCCTGGTGGAGGAAGCGGGCTTCCAGGTGGAGCGGGTCTTCCGGAGCGACGGAAGGACCGGGGACCTGGGCCTTTATGTGCTGGCCCGTTGGAGGGGGGAGGGCTGAGAAAGAAAAGAGGGGGGTTTTCCTGCTCCCCCGTTGCCCGCCGGGGCGGTTTGCCTTATCCTTTGCCGGTCCGCCCCCGGGGCGCCGAGCCACCCCGCACGCCCCGGGGCACATGGAAAGACGCGGGGTTCCAGCGCGCATCTCGGCCCGTGGATCACGTTTGGAATGGTTTTGGCAGGACAGCGGGCCGGGGCCTTACGCGATGTTCAAGATCTACGTCGGAAACCTTCCCTACACTTCGACCGAGCAGGAACTGGAAGAACTCTTCGGCCAATACGGCCCTGTCTCCCGGGCCAACATCGTCACCGACAGGGACACGGGCCGGTCCAGGGGATTCGGTTTCGTGGAGATGGAAAACCAGGCCGACGGCCAGGCCGCCATCGACGCCCTCAACGGCCAGGAGTGGGGAGGGCGGACCCTGACGGTCAACGAAGCGCGCCCCCGCTCGAACGACAGGCGGGGAGGCGGCGGAGGACGTTTCCGCCGGTATTGATACCCCCACGGGTCGCATACCTTGTAGGGGACGCCGTAGGGGACGCCCGAGGGACGGAGCGAAGCGACGTCCCGACGGTCGTCCCGCGACCGGGCCCCTCCGCTTCGATGGCTCCGGCCTGAAAACGCCCATCCCAGCGATGCGGGACGATTCCCAATTCCCGGAACCATCCCGTTCCGCTGGGAATGTAGGGGACGCCCGAGGGACGGAGCGA
>CAYQBW010000793.1:0-1557 GCA_964415725.1 uncultured Planctomycetia bacterium | reverse complement strand
CCCCATGGCGACGGAAAAGCTGATCATCACGAAGGCCCGGCCCACCATGGCGGGGTTGAAGATGTTCATGCCCAGGCCGCCGAAGATGACCTTCCCGAAGCCCACGGCGGCGAAAGAGCCGATCACCGCCACGTACCAGGGGGCGCTCCAGGGAAGGGAAAGGCCCAGGATCGCCCCCGTCACCACGGCCGAGAGGTCGTCCAGCGAAAAGGGTTTCTTCCGCAGGAGCGTGTGGAAGAGGTATTCCGCCGCCAGGCAGGCCAGGACGCAGGTGCCGACCTGCTTGACGGCATACCACCCGAAGACCCAAAGAGATGCCGCGAAAACAGGCGCAAGGCCGATCAGCACGTCGGCCATCATGGCCCGGGTGCCGGCGCCTCTTTCTCCAAGGTGGGGGGAAGGAGCGACCAGGGGCCGCTCCTCCCCCCAGGAGGAAACGATCTTCTTGGAATCTCCCTTGTTCTCGCCCAACTCTCTTCCCTCCCTGCCTACCTTGGGATCATGGCCTTTCCCATCCGGATCAACTGGGTCAAGGGGATCCGGGCGGGGCACACGTATGCGCAGGACCCGCACTCGACGCAGGCCTGGATGTGGAAGCGGCGGGCCACTTCCCAGTTCCGGCGCCTGGCGGCCAGGGCGAGCCTGGTGGGCACGAGCCGGAGCGGACAGACCTCCACGCAGCGGCCGCAACGGACGCACTCGGTGCGTTTCCCCCGGACCGTCTCTTCCGCCGAAAGGACGGTGATCCCGCTGGTGCCCTTGGTCACGGGAGTTTCCAGGTCCCCCACGGTGAACCCCATCATGGGCCCGCCGGCCACGATCCTCTCCGCCCCGGGAAGGAGACCGCCGCAGGCCTCGATCAGGTCCCGGAAAGGAGCCCCCACGGGCGCCAGGAGATTTCCGGGCCTGGCGATTCCTCCCCCCGTGACCGTGACGATCCGGTGGGTCAGGGGGGCGCCCCGGTAGAAGGCCCGGGCCAGGGCCGCGGCGGTGCCCACGTTGAGGACCACCACGCCCACGTCCAGGGGAAGGCCCCCCGTGGGAACCACCCGTCCCAGGGCGGCCTGGATGAGCTGGCGCTCCCCGCCCTGGGGATAGCGCGTCCTGAGCAGGACGATCTCCGCCTTCGAGGGAGGCAGGGCCCCCTCCAGGGAGCGGAAGGCCTCGGGCTTGTTGTCCTCCAGTCCCAGGACGATCCGCTCCGCCCCCACGGCCCGGGCCGCCAGGAGCGCCCCGGACCATATAGGTCTCGGGTATTCCACCATGAGGCGGTGATCCGAGGAGAGGTAGGGCTCGCACTCGCAGCCGTTCACCACCAGGGTGTCGATCTTCTTCCCTTCGGGAGGGCGCAATTTCACGTGCGTGGGAAAGGCCGCTCCCCCAAGCCCTACGAGCCCTCCCTCCAGGGCGGCCTCCGCGACGGCCGCGGGCTCGGGCCCGTCTTTTCCTTCCAGGTAGGGCCACTCCCCCCCGAAGGTCTCCTCCAAAAGAGACGGCCCCCCTTCTTCCTCCCCCTCGGCCTTGATGGGGACGGCCGGGACGCGGCGCCCGTTGGGA
>CAYQBW010000792.1:0-1562 GCA_964415725.1 uncultured Planctomycetia bacterium | reverse complement strand
GGGGAAACGGTCGATCTTCCCTGACCCCCCTTGACTCAATTTTCCTCTTCCTCCCGTCCCATCCCTCCTCTCCTTTCTTCTTCCTCCTCTTTCCCTTGCCCCGGGAGGCCTTTGCCCCGATCCTGGGGGCAGAAAGGCCAACAAGGAGGTGGAAAGCCATGGACGACTCGTTTCTAGGTGAACTGGGCATTCGGAAGGGCGGGCTCCATTCGGGGGTGAGCACCGGGACCTTCCTGGAGGAGCCGGGCGGGGAAGTGGTGGAGTCGGTCTCTCCCGCCACGGGCGAGACCATCGCCAAGGTCCGGCAGGCCTCGGTCCAGGATTACGAGGAGGTGGTGAAGAAGGCCCGGGAGGCCTTCCTGAAGTGGCGGATGGTGCCCGCCCCGCAACGGGGAGCCATCGTCCGGGAGATCGGCGACGCCTTCCGGGAAAAGAAAGAAAGCCTTGGAAAGCTCGTCTCCCTGGAGATGGGCAAGATCGCCGCCGAAGGGCTCGGTGAAGTCCAGGAAGTGATCGACATGTGCGATTTCGCCGTGGGGCTCTCCCGCCAGCTCTACGGCCTCACCATGCACTCCGAAAGACCGCACCACCGGATGTACGAGCAGTGGCACCCCCTGGGCGTGGTGGGTGTGATCACGGCCTTCAACTTCCCCGTGGCCGTCTGGGGCTGGAACGCCATGATCGCCGCCGTCTGCGGCGACGTGGTCCTCTGGAAGCCTTCCCACTCCACCCCGCTCACTTCCATTGCGGCCCAGCGGATCGTCGACGAGGTGCTGGCCCGCCACGGTTTCCAGGGCGTGATGAACCTCGTCATCGGCCGGTCCCGGGACGTGGGGGAAGCCCTCCTGGCGGACCGCCGGGTCCCCCTCGTCTCGGCCACGGGCTCCTGCCGGATGGGCCGCCACGTGGGAAAGGTCGTGGCGGAACGCCTGGGCCGGACCCTCCTGGAACTGGGAGGCAACAACGCCGTCCTGGTCATGGACGACGCCGACCCGGACCTGGTGGTCCGGGCCGTGCTCTTCGGCGCCGTGGGAACGGCCGGCCAGAGATGCACGTCCACGAGACGGCTCATCCTCCAGAAAGGAATCGCCCCGGAGATCACCCGGCGCCTGGTGGACGCCTACAAGCAGGTCAAGGTGGGGAACCCCCTGGAGGAAGGCGTCCTGATGGGTCCGCTCATCAACGAGCTGGCCGTGGAGCAGATGATGGCCGCCCTGGAGGAAGCGAAGAAACAGGGAGGTGAAATTCTCTACGGCGGAAACAGGCTCACCGGCGGGGAGTACGACAAGGGGTTCTTCGTGGAGCCCACCCTGGTCAAGGCCCACAAGGACATGGCCATCGCCAGGGAGGAAACCTTCGCCCCCATTCTCTACATCTTCGAAGTGGAGAACCTGGAGGAGGCCATCGAGCTCCAGAACTCCGTGGACCAGGGCCTCTCTTCCAGCATCTTCACCACCAACCTCCTCTCGGCGGAGACCTTCCTCTCCCACAAGGGCTCCGATTGCGGGATCGCCAATGTCAACCTCGGAACCTCGGGGGCGGAGATCGGCGGGGCCTTCGGG
>CAYQBW010000791.1:1268-1565 GCA_964415725.1 uncultured Planctomycetia bacterium | reverse complement strand
GGGGAGGGCAGGGTCCACCAAGGTCTTCTCCACCAGCCTCATGAGCCGGGCGAACCGGGCGAGGGGAAGGGGGTGGGTCGTGGAGACGACTGGAATTCCCTGGGGCGTAAGAAGGTTTCCCTGGAGGGCGTGGAAGCACCGCACGTGGAGGAGCCTGGGCGGCCCTTCCGGGCCGGATTTGCGGACCAGGTCCAGGAGGGCCTTCTCCGTCCTGGTGGAGCCCAGGGCCTCCACCTGGGCCCGGGGAGGCGCCGGGTTGGAGTGGAGGCCGAAGAGGAGAAACTCCAGGGTAAGTCC
>CAYQBW010000791.1:0-1258 GCA_964415725.1 uncultured Planctomycetia bacterium | reverse complement strand
AGTCCCCCGAGCAAGGCGGCAGGCGCCGCCTTGCGCAGGCGGGGAAGGAGGAGGAGGGCCCCGGCGGCCCAGGCCCCGGAGAGGGCCGGGGCCAGGAGGGCCGCCCTCTCGAAGCGGAGAAGGCGGGCCGCTTCCCCGGCGCCCAGGGGGCCGAAGAGGGCCTGGAGAATCGATTCCCCCGCGCCCGGAAAGATCCACCCCGCCGCCAGGACCGGGAGGGGGCCCAGGAGGAAGAGGGGAAGGAACCGGGGGAGACGGATGCCTCCGAGAATCCGGTCCAGGGAAAGACCGGCCGCGACGGCGAGCCCCAGGTGGTAGAGGAGAAGGATCCTTCTAGGGTCCTCGGGCCCCAGGCCGGGCAGGCGGAAGAGAAAAGCAAGGGGGGGGAGGCGCATGGCCAGGAGAAGGGAGATTCCTGCCGTTCCCAGGAAGAAGCCCGGGCCCCAGGGGAGGTTTCCGGGCCGCCTGCGCCGGCGGCCTCCCGCCAGGAGCAGGAGGACCAAAAGCAGCACCGGGGCCCCCGGGTAGAGGCAGTTTTCCACCGGGTTGTCCTGGGGATGGCCCGAGAGAAGTTTGCGGGCCGGCGGAAAATCCTCGTAGCGACTCCAGCCGGCGAAACCCGAAGCGCTCCCCAGGAGGTCCGGGGCCAGGATGCCGGGAAGGGCGCCGGGGCCCAGTTTCAAGGCCGGCCCGCGGGCTTCCGGGCCCGAGCGGATGGACCGCCCGTAGAGGCGGTAGGTGGGCAGGAGGGCCGGCGCGGCCAGGAGGAGCCCCGCCAGGAAGGTCCCGCCCAGGAGGAAGATCCCGGGCTTTTCCTTTCTTCCGGTGGAGAGGAATCCCGCCAGGCCGAAGGCCAGGGACCCCCAGAGGGAGGCGAAACCGAGCTGGGGCATCCCCGAGGAGAGGCCGCAGGCCAGGGCGAGGGCCAGGAGGAGGATCCACTTGCGGCGGTTCCCGCCCAGGGCCAGTCTTCCCGCGGCCTCGAAGGCGAGGGGAGTCCATGCCGCCGCGGCCAGGAGGGTCATGTTGTTCTCCCGCAGGGCCATCCACGGCCCGATTCCGAAGGCGGCGGCCGCGAGGAAGGCCGCCCGGGGACTTCCCCCGAGAAAGCGGGCGAGACGCCAGGCGAAGAACGCGGCAAGGAGCATGTGGAAGGCCGCGAGCCATCCCAGCTTGCCCACGGGGTCCCTGGACAGGAAGAGAAGCCGGAAGGGGGGATACCAGGGGGGGGCCCCGAGCTGGGCCGCCAGGGGGGTGC
>CAYQBW010000790.1:0-1577 GCA_964415725.1 uncultured Planctomycetia bacterium | reverse complement strand
CCCAAGGGAGGGTGCGGGGCGGCGCGGCGAGGGTATACGGCGGGGCGGAGGCCCAAGCCTTGTCCTTAGGGGGGAACTCTCCCATCTTCAGCCTCGATCCTTGCGCACCACTTGAAAAGGGCACAGTTTCTCGACCCACCCTCCTTTGAAATCGGCCCCCACTCCCGCCGGAGGTGGGGCCCCATGAGGAGCGGTTCCGCCGTCTTCGGCGCGTAGGGGACGCCGGAGGGCCGGCGCGAAGCGACGGCCCGAACGTCGTCCCGGGGAAGGAACTCACACTTCCTCTCTTCCCAAACGAACAAGATCCATCAGACTCACGAATGAGGCGTCGTACGATGGGGCCCCACCTCCGGCGGGGAAACACCCAAGACTCCCATGGACCTTCCTTGAAAAGGACACGGATCGACAGACGCGACAACAGTCTTGCTTGGTCCGGGATTCGGCGGCTGCCTCGGAACCAGCCCTATTTTGGCCTTTCGGGGGGGATTTTGCCTTCCGCCCCTTCATTGGGCCCACCGGTTCTGCGGTAGAGGCTGACCATCGATCCCGTTTCAATTCTATTCTGGTGATAAGGAAATGGATTCCCGGCCCGTCCGGCTTTTTTTCACTTCAATGCCAAGCAGGCAAGGACGAGGAACATGAGGCCGAGTTGGACGAGGATCACCTTTAGCAGAGCCTTTTTCCATGATCCCTTCTTCCGATGAAGGCCGACATAAATCCCATAGAGGAAATAGGGAAAAAACATGGCCGCGAGGGCAGGGATCCAGCCCCCTTGAAAGGAAAACCGGATGTCGAGCACCTCGATGAGAAAGTCGGCAACAGGAAACACAGGAGCCTCGTAGATCGGGAACAACCGGCTCCAGAAATATCCGGAAGGATCCCCCCCCAAAAAGGTGAAAATGGTCAAGAACAAAACACCAAAAAGCAACAATCCAGCGGAGACTCCCAAGACCCCCCACGCCAGGATGCCCACTATGCCTTGCCTGGGAAATTTCATTCTTTTCTTCGAAGAATCTTTTTCACCGGGCTATGCCTCTTTCCAGGTGGGAATCTGCAGGAACGGCCCGCCCGTAAAATCTCTTTTTACGACTCCGGCCGGCGGCGGAAGAGTTTCTCCAGGTCTTCCTTCGTGAAGACCCGGATCGTGGGGCGGCCGTGGGGGCAGTGGCCGGGATTCTCCGCCTCCCGGGCCATGCGAAGAAGCGTCTCCACCTGGACATCGGTGAGCCTGTCCCCGGACTTCACCGCCGCCCGGCAGGCGGCGGTGGCGATCCGGTCCTCCAGGGCCCCGCTCCGGGCGCCGCCCTTCTCCTCCAGGGCGGCCAGGACCTCCTCCACCATCCCCGCCGGGTCGGCGCCCGGCAAGGGGAGCAGGGACGGCCTCCACCGCCACGGCGCCGGGCCCGAAATCCCCGACCCGGAATCCCAGGCGCTCCACCTCCTCCTTGCGGGAGAGAAGGAGGTTCTTCTCCTCCCGGGAGAGTTCCAGGACCGCCGGCTGGAGGAGACCCTGGGAGGGCACCCGGCCCTCCTCCCCTTTCAGCCGGGCCATCAATTTCTCGTAGAGGATCCGCTCG
>CAYQBW010000789.1:0-1581 GCA_964415725.1 uncultured Planctomycetia bacterium | reverse complement strand
CGATCCGCACCACCCGGCTGGCGTCGCCGGGACGGCGCTCCGTCCGGGGTCCGGAATCTTCGGCCGCCTCGAGCGCGGATCGGCTCGCGGGCGGCCTTGGGGGCGTCGTTTCCGCGTCGGGGGCGGAAAGCGGGGTCGGCCGGGAGGCGCCTTCTTCTCCATCGTCCGCTGCGGGAGCTTCGTCCGCGCCCTCGGCGTCAGCGGGCGCGCCCCCGCGGGCCGCGGCCGGGCGCTTGAGGACGCGCACCCTCCCCGCGGGCGGCTCCACCAGGGCCTCGGGCACGGCGGGCGGCTCCTCCCCGTCCGCATAACCGGCGATCAGCTTGGGGTCGGCCAGAAACTCGGCGGCCTGACGCAGCTCGACCCTGCCTTCGGCCAGTTCTTCCATGACGCGGTGGAAGGTCCAGCCGGGCCAGGTATCGCCGGCGACCTCGCGAAGCGTTTCCACGAGCGCGGCCTCGTCGGCGGTGCGGGCCGGCGCCGGCAGGCCCACGCCCTCCAGCCAGGCCTCCTCCCCCTTGACCCAGACGCGCTCGGGATCGATACGTCCGTGCTGCAGCTCCAGCGCTCGCATCTCCAAGAGCGCCGCCAGCAAGCGGCGCGACCAGGCGGTGAGCTCTTCCGGGGTGACCCCGCCCCGCCGCTCCTCGAGGGGAACGGCGCCGAAGGGCAGCTCGGCCACCCAGGCGTCCTCCTCCCTGCCCTGCCAGGTAAGGATGCCCTGGATGCGCAACGCCGGCGCGTCCTCCTCCAGCGGGCGGTAGACCAGCACCGGCGTTCCGGTTACGGTGTCCTGCCCCTCCCAAATTTCAACGCCGCCTTCGCGGGCGCGGATACGGTTCAGCAAATACCGACCAATGTGGTTCACGCCTCGATTATACGGAGGCCGCGATTAGGAACCTGTAAAGGCTCATTTCAATTCGTTGACACTGCATTTTTCCGCGGCCTATAATCGAATGGATGAAGCAGGCCTCGTTCCAAGACCGTCTCCGCCCAGCCGCAAAGGGCGGATTTTTGGTCTGCGAAAGGAGCCGGGATGCAGTATAAGGTGACCCTGTCCACCGAGGAGATCGTCCGCGGACTCAAGCACTACCGCCGCATCGCCAAGCAGGACGTGCTGCGGGCGGCCGAAACCCCCAATCCGGACGTCTTCCGCACCCATGCCGAGGCCCGCCGCGAGGTCTACACCCAGCTGGCCGAGCTGGCCGAAAGCAAGGGTCCGGACGCGGTGGTGGAGCACGCGCTCGAGCTGTACCGTTCGCTTCCTTTCGTTACGGGGACCGCCGAGGACGCCCACCCCGAGGTGAAGGGGAAGGAAAACGCCCTTGAGAACTTCTTCCTGATGATCGGCCTCGACCCCAAGGTTCGCCGCGAGGCGCGCAAGCAGCGCCAGTCCCTGGAGTAGCCGCCGCGATGACGCTGGAAGAACTGGCCGCGCAGGCCTCCCGCTGCACGGCCTGCCGGCTGCACGAGGGCCGCACCCACGTGGTCTTCGGCGAGGGCGACCCCGACGCCAAGCTGATGATCGTGGGCGAAGGCCCCGGCGCGGACGAGGACGCCCAGGGCCGGCCCTTCGTAGGG
>CAYQBW010000788.1:0-1582 GCA_964415725.1 uncultured Planctomycetia bacterium | reverse complement strand
AGCCCGCCCCTCAATCCTCTCCCCAACTCACCCCGCCCGATCCCCACCCCCCCCGCCTCCACCTCCGCCCCGGGCCTGGCCTGGCTCTCCGGGGACCCGACCGCCCGGACCGCCCCCGGCGGGAGCCGGGCCACGGTGCGCCGCATGACTCCCATCCGCCCCAATCCCAAGGGCGCCCGCCGCGTCCGGCCCTCCGGCCTTGGGACGGACAGGTATCCCAGCGCCTCCCTTCCTCCCCGGGTCCGCCGCGGGCCCAACCGGGGAGGCGGCGGAAAGGGCGGTTTCATCCGCCGCGGGAACAACGGCGGTTTCCGCTCCGGGAGAATCAACCGGAACTACGGCTACTCGGGATATCCCAGGCTGACGATCGGGCGTAATCCAGGTCCCTGGAGGCACAGGGTCAGCCGCGACGCCCTCTACGCCGGGTTCGGCTGGTTCGGGCGGCACCATCATTACTACTACAACTTCTCCTTCGGCTTCCCAGTCTGGTGGTGGACCGTGGGATGGTATGGAAGGGGCTTCTCCCCCTGGTATACGTCCTGGGCCTGGTGCTGGAACTGGGTGCCCTGGTGGCGCAGGCGCTACATAGCCATCTCCTACTTCTACCCCGGCATCTACGGGTCCTACGTCTGCCTGTCCTACACCCCCAGGAGCGTCTGGTACGGCATGAGCTGGCTCTTCGCCCTCTCCCTCCCCTACGCTTACGTCTGGTTCAACCAGGCCGACTGCGAGGACGGCTGGTATTCGCCCTACGTGAGCCGGGTGACCATCAACTGCGACGCCGGCGGGGCCGGTTACGATGACACACCGGCCCCCCAACAAGCGCCCCAGGTTGCGCTGGAAAGTAAGAGGGGACCCGATTCCACCCTGGAGATCGCCAAGCGATACGTGAAGCTCGGGGACGCCTACTTCGACGACGGGCGCTACATGGAGTCGGCCGACAGTTACCTCCGGGCCTTGACCTACGTGCCCAACTCACCTTCGGTCTATTTTGCTCTGGCGGATTCCCTCTTCGCCGCCGGGGACTACCATTACGCGGCCTACGCCATCCGCAAGGGGATCACCATGGACGAAACCCTGGTGAAGAGCAACGTGGACAAGCGGACCTTCTACAAGGATCCGGCCCTCTTCCTCAAGCAGGAAGCCCGCCTGGAAGAGTGGGTCAAGGCCCACCCCAGGGACGGGGACGCCTGGCTGGTGCTGGGCTACAACCGGTTCTTCTCCAGGGACCTGGACGGCGCGAGGAAAGCCTTCCTCAAGGTTGCGGAGCTCGTCCCGGGTGATTTGGCTTCGGCCATCTTCCTCAAGGAGATCGCCGCCAGGGCCGGGAAAAGGGCCGGGAAATAGGAACGGCAAACCACCGCGAAAGAAGCCAATCGGGGGCCTCGCGCCCCCGATGTCGCAAAGGTCAAAACCTGCCCAGACCTCCCCAGGTTCCGCCGACTTCAACCTTCCGGATCTCGGGTTTCCGCTCGAACCGATCCAGGTAGGCCCGCTCCAGGGTCTTCTTGAACCCCGTGAAGACCCCCGGCCGGAGAAGGGCGAAGATCCGCTGGCACCCGTCGACCGCGCCCTGGCGCAG
>CAYQBW010000787.1:0-1583 GCA_964415725.1 uncultured Planctomycetia bacterium | reverse complement strand
GTCTCCGGGCGGTCTTCCTTCCTGGCCCCCCCGCGCTCCATCACCTCGATCGTGGGAAAACCCACGTCCTCGGGAGAATTCCGGACCCGGATGAAGAAGTGGATCGCGGAAGCGAAGAGAACGAGGGCAGGCACGATGAACACGTACCTCCACCCGTAATTTTGCAGGAGCCACCCGGCGAGAAGCCAGCTCGCCGCGTTTCCCACCACGTAATCGGTCCCAAGAAAGCCCATCATCTTCCCCCGGTCCTTGGGAGAGAACCAGTTGGCCAGGACCTTGATCCGCGAGGGCGCCCCCGTGGCCTGGAGGAAGCCATTGGCGATCCAGATCCCCAGGAAGGCCGGGAAGGAGCCGACCAGGCCGAAGAGAAGGTTCATCGTGGCCGATCCCAGCATGCCGATCGTCCCCACGAGCCTGGGTCCGAAACGGTCCCCCAGAAGGCCGTTGACCACCTGGCCCACGCCGTAGGCCAGGAAAAGCCCTGTCATGATCCACCCCACCCGGAGATTCGCCTGGTCCCCTCCCCCCAGGTATTCCTTCAAGGAAGGAACGGCGATGAAGAAATTGACCCGGCACAGGTAATAGGTGGCATACATGGTCCAGGCCGCGATGAAGACCCGGACTCTCCACTGCTTCAGAAGGGACGCGCCCTCCGGGGAATCGTAGACGATGGGTGCACCCAAGGCGGGACCTCCATGGCTTGGAAGGAACGGGAAAGAAGAGCAAGTCTACGGGGGGTCCAGGGGGGGCGGAATGGAATATCCATTCCGAGGACCTGTCGTAGAGTGTTTTCCTTACCTTCTCTCCGCCTTCTCCCTGGATAATCTCCCCCTCCCATGAAGAAGCCTTCGGAAAAAACCGGCCTCCCGCCGCCCGGCCCGGACCGGGCCTTTCCCCGGGAAGGGGCCCTGCTGGCCCTCCCGGACGGGCGGGTCGCCCTGGGACTCGGGCCCTTCCCGGCCCGGAAGGCGCCCCTCCCGGGAAAACCGGCCTTCTTCGCCCCGGACTTCTTCCTCCGCGACGAAACTCCCTGGAGACACCCGGCCCGGTTCAGGATCCTGGCCCCGGAGGAAGCCGCCCGGTTCCTGCCTTCCCCGCCGGAAGGGAAGCCGGCCTGGAGGCCCCCGGACCCCGCGCCCTTCTTCCGGGCCTTCGAGGAACTCCAGGAAGAGATCCAGGGCGGAAGGCTCGCCAAGGCCGTGCCCGTGGTCTTCGAGGAAGCGCCCCTTCCCCCGGGATGGACGGAAAGGCTCCCGGGCCTGGCCCTCCAGGCCCTCGAATCCGGGGCCCCCGGCCGGGTCTACGCCTTCTGGAGTGAAGAAGGGGGCATGACCGGCGTCTCACCGGAGGTCCTCTTTTGGACCGACCCCGGCGGAAAGGTCCACACCATGGCCCTGGCCGGGACGCGGCCCCTGGAACGGGCCGGGGAACTCCTCCGGGACCCCAAGGAAAGAAAGGAACACGAACTGGTGGCGGGATTCCTGGAAGAGGCCCTGGCCCCCTTGGGAAGGGTCCGGCGGGAGCCGACCCGCCTGGCCCGGCTCGCCAGGCTCGCCCACCTGGAGACCCCCTTCACCCTGGAG
>CAYQBW010000786.1:0-1585 GCA_964415725.1 uncultured Planctomycetia bacterium | reverse complement strand
GTTGGCGGGGTTTTCCAGGACCGGGTGGAAGGGACGGTCCGAGGCGCCGGGCTCGAGGTCCAGGTCCCCCGGCTCCAGGAGCACCACGGGAAGGAGGTCCTCCACGGGGGTTCCCCGGTAGGCGTCGGGCATGGCCCGGACGCCGGCCTGGCAGATCAATCCGCCCCCGAACTCCACGAATTCCTTGAGGAGCTGGAGGAACTTGTCGCTCTCCCTGGTGGTGTCGCCGAGAAGGGACGGGGCCACGTCCCCGAGAATTACCACGTGGTATTTCCCGAAGAGTTCCTTCCTGGTCCGGGGGATGTCCGTCAGGTGGGGAAGGCCCTTGGTCGCCTCCTGGGGGAAGTCCGGGCTCGCCTCGAAGAGGAAGCACTGCCCCTCCACGGCCCGGTCGGCCCTCAGCAGGGTCCCCTTGAGGTAGCGGTATTCGTATCTCGGGTAGTCCTCCAGGTAGAGGACCCGGATCTTCCCGGAGAGGACGCGCAGGTGGTGGACCGCCTTGTTGTCGTCCAGGAAGGATTCCCCGGGAAGGGGGTCCACCCGGGCCTCCAGGGTCACCATGCCGGGCTGGTCGAAGACGTGGGTCAGGGTGACGACCTGGGTCCCCCCCCTGGAAGGGATGCGGACCTCTTTCCATTCCAGGACCTCCTCGCCGGGAACGCGGACCAGGGAGATCCGGAACCTCCTGCCCCCGAGCCCCCGGGTCTGGACGGGCACCTTGAAGGTCACCTTCTCCTTCTGGAGGACGTTGGTCGGGGCCTGGATGTCCAGGACGGCCAGGTTCTTGAGGGCCGAGGGGCGCCCGCAGAGAACGGTGTGGATCGGGATCCCCTCGGCCGCATACCTTGAGGCGGCCTCGACGGGGGGAATGCCGTCGTTGTTCCGGCCGTCGGAGAAGACCACCACGGCGGCGGTCCTTCCTCCCACGGCCTCGGGGAAGACCGCGTCCAGGGCCTCTCCCAGGCGGGTCACCCGGCCCGTGGCCTGGATCCCCGAGAGATCCGCCAGGGGGACGGTCTCCCTGGAGAAGCCGTAGAGGGCCAGGTCGAACCGGGCCTTCATCTTGTCCAGGATCTTCTCCGGGCCTTCCAGGACCCGCCGGGCCAGCTCCAGCCTGGAAAGGGTGTCGGGCTTCTCCCCCCGGGAAAGGCCCGCCTCCGCGGCGAGTTTGCGGGTCCGGGCATTTTGAGGATAGCCGTCCACCCTTCCCATGGAAGCCGAGTCGTCCACCAGCAGGATCACCTGGTCCCTGACTTCCCGGGTCCGGATCTTCTCCAGGATGGGGCGGAAGAGGGCCAGGACCAGGAGGAGGAGGGCCGCGGCCCTGAGGCCCGTGAGAATCCACCGCCTGGGGCCGCCGACGCCGTTGTTCCCCCTGTAGAGGAGCCAGGCGAACAGGAGGATCGCCGGGAGGATCACCAGGAAGACCACCCAGAGGTGGGGGATGGATTCGAAGCGGAAACGGGCCGCCGTCTTTCCCGCCTGGAGGGCCGTCTGGGCGATCATGCTCTCCTCCTTCCGAAGAAAGCCCCCAGGGCTCCCTCGAGGACGAGGAAGAGGAGGACCCCGTAGAGAAGCTTGAAGC
>CAYQBW010000785.1:0-1587 GCA_964415725.1 uncultured Planctomycetia bacterium | reverse complement strand
TCCTTTCGAAGGGAGGCCGGATCTACATCGACCGCAACGGGAACGGCAAAGCGGACAAGGGGGACGGGTCCCCCCTGGAAGACGGCGACACCCTGGAAGGAAGCCTGGACTTCCGGGGCAGGAAGGTTTCCTACCAGGTTCGGGTCAGGATTCCCGAGGGAAGCGGGAATTATTTCTTCCTCGTGGCCCAAAGCGTCCTTCTTGGCCGCTGGGGGCCTTACGAGATGGCCTTCCTGGACAAGGACATGGACGGCCGTTTCTTCGAGTTCGGCATCGACCGGGTCCTGGTCAGGAAGGGATCGAAAGGCGGAGAGGAAAACCGGTTTCCTTGGAACTCGGAAGGTTTCCAGCCCTTGTCCCGGGTCCTTCGCCTGGGAGAGGGACTTTTCCTGGTCGACGCCGAGGAGGGGGAGGGGAGACTCCAGTTCCAGCCCTACCCTGGAAGAACCTCGATCCTGGAGGTGAAAGAAGGAGGGAAAAGGAAACCTGAAACCGCCCTCACCCTGGCCGCCCCCTCCCGGGACCTTTTTTTTCGTCTTACCGGACAGGGACGTTTTGTCCTTCCCGCCTTCGAGTACTGGGTCCAGGACCTTCAGGCGGTCTTCTTCAAACCCCCGCCAAAGGGGTCTTTTCTCAAGGGCCCCATCCCGATTCCTTCCCTCGATGGGAAAACCTGGGCTTCCCAGGTGAAGGTGGACCTGAGGAAAGAAAAGGTCCTCCTGGATCCGGGACCCCCTTACACCCTTGATTTCCAGGCCATGATCTGGGGAAAAGGGGGGAATCGCCTGGAGATCTCCGATGTCTACCTGGTGAGTCCGACGGGCCTCAGGTTCAGGGCTTCCATTTACGACCGGAAGGGAAACAGTTCGATAAAGGCCTACCTCCGGGCCGGGAAGGATGAGCGTTTCCTGGCGGAACTGGAATACGGTTGAGGCGGTCTGTGCGGGGGTTCGTGCCGGATCCCTTCCAACTGGATCCACCGCAAAGGCCTGGAGATTCTCCTTGTGTTCAAGTCTTCCACACTTGGTGAAATCCGGGCCTCCAAGAGGGCGGAGGACCTGCGTTCGGACCACAAGCCTCTTGGAGCATACCTGGCCGTGGCCCGGGCCGCCTTGTCCCACGGGGACTGCGCCAAGGCCCTGGGCGCCTACAAGGAGGCCCTTCGGTACTACGGGGAGGATCCGGTCTTCCTCAATGACTTCGCCTGGTTCCTCTTGACCGAAAAGAGGCTTGGAAAGAAGGAAAGGGACCTCTCTCTCGCCTTGAAACTGGCCCGGAAGGCGGTGGTCCTCGACGGTGGAATGGACCCCGACTCCCTGGACACCCTGGCCCTGGCGCTCTTCATGAACGGAAAGACCGGGGAGGCCGCCGCCCTCCAGGAAAAGGCCGTAAGCCTGCGTCCCGGCGATCCCGGAATGAGGGAAAGGCTGAAGCGTTTCCGGAAGGCCCTTGCGAAGGCCCGGTAGGCCGGCCCGGAAGATTCCCTGCCTGGGGGAAGGTGGAGGAAACGTGGAGCCCATGAAAATTTTTCCTACCTGGAAAGCCGGTTTGTTGGCCCTGGTCTGGGGCGCCTCGGGGGCTTTTCTC
>CAYQBW010000784.1:0-1592 GCA_964415725.1 uncultured Planctomycetia bacterium | reverse complement strand
CCAGTCCCGCTCTCCCCCCGGAAGGGGGACCAGGGCCTCCCCCACTCCCGGGGGCCCCTCGCCGGCCCGGGCCAGCCGGAAGGTGAGCCGCACCTCCCCTGTGGCCCAGACCTGGCTCGTGAGGGTCCAGGCCAGCCCCGCGCCGGGAGGCCCCCACCCCTGGAGGACCCGCTCGGCCAGGACCGGGCCCCGCCAGGAGGGGCCTTCCCTGCCCGGACAGGCCCGGCCTTCCAGGAGGATCGAGGCGGGAAGCCACCCCTCCGGCCCCTCCCGGCCGGTTTTCTTGCCCGGGAGGGGACCGGCCCCCCGGCCGGCAAGCAGCCTGTAGACCCCCGGCCTGGGAGCGATCCAGGCGATCCGGGCCCACCTGAAACAGGCCCCGCCGGCGGGTAGAAAGTCCACGGGCTTCCACTGGAGGGGCGCCTCCAGGCCTCCCGGCCCCCGGACCAGGAGGGCCCGGCAGTCCAAGGGAACGGGCCTCCCAAGGAGAACCGGACCGGGCCGGACCACCTGAAACCTGCGCAGGACCGGGCCCGCCCCTGGGAGGGGCGCAAAGCCCAGGAACCCCAAGGAAAGGGCCCAGATCTTCAAGCTCCAGGGACCGATCGCCATGCCTCCTTTCCGGGCCGCCCTCCGATCTCTCCCGGAAGATTCGTCTCCTCCCGGGCGGAAAGGTCACGTTTCTGGATCCCCAAGGCCGATTCCCTAGAATGCCCTGACCCAGAAAACTGAACTCTTTTCCCAGGGAGGAAACCCATGAACACCTGGCTCGACGACAGGGGCCATTCCTACATGGATATCTTTTCCGAAGCTCCCATGGAGGGGCAGGTGAACTTCTCCGTCGTGAACCCGGGAGTGATCAAGGCCTGGCACCGCCACAAGCACCAGACCGACTTCTGGATGATCGTCTCGGGCGACGCCAAGGTGGGGCTCTACGACCAGGAGAAGGGCGAAGCCCGGGCCTATTACATCGGCGAGCACAACCCCCGGGTGATCGAGATCCCCCCGGGGATCTGGCACGGCCTGACGCCGGTGGGAGGAAAGCCCTGCGCCATCCTCTACTACGTCACCCGCAAATACGATCCACAAAATCCCGACGAGGAGAGGGCCTCCTACGACGCCTTTCCCTTCGACTGGGAAGTGAAACACCGCTGAGCGGCACCTGAGAAAAAGGGCGAGACGTGATTCGATTCCCCTACCAGCGTGAACTCGGGGTGGCCCTGGTCTCCCTGGCGGTCCTCTTGCTCGAGGTCTCCCTGACCAAGGTCTTCAGCATCATCCTCTGGTACCACTTCGGGTTCCTGGCGGTCTCCACGGCCATGCTGGGCTTCGCCTCGGCCGGGGTGTGGCTCACCTTCCGGGGGAAAGCTCTCAAGACGGCCTTTCCCGAGAAGGCCCTGGCCCTCTGGAGCGCCCTGTCGGGGATCGCCGTCGTGGCGGGCCTCTGGCTCATCACGCAGACCACCTTCGACGTATACTCCATCATCCAGGACCGGACCGTGGGGGTCCTCCTGGCCCTGGTGCTCTGGGTGACCCTTCCCTTCTTCTGCCTGGGCCTGGCCGTGGCGGGGTCCCTCTCGGCCTGGCCCAGG
>CAYQBW010000783.1:0-1594 GCA_964415725.1 uncultured Planctomycetia bacterium | reverse complement strand
TCGCGGGACGACCGTCGGGCCGGCCTTCGGCCGTCCCTCGGGCGTCCCCTACGTTTGGGGGATCAATTCTCGGGCGGGGGTTCGATGAGGGCGAGTTCCTGGCCTTTGTCCACGTTCTGGCCGGGGGATACCATGATGCGGGCGACCCGTCCACGGTGCTTGGGGCCGAACTCGTTGAACATCTTCATGGCCTCCACGATGACCACGGGCTGTCCCGCCTCGACGATGTCCCCCTCGGCGGCCTTGACCTCCACGACCACTCCCGGCATGGGGGCCTTGATGAGTTCCTTCCCGCCGGATTTGCCCTTCATCTTTTTCAGGCCCGCCCGGAGCGCGTCTTCGGCCCCCACCGTGATGGACCGGCCCAGCAGGGTCACCCGGTAGCCCCCCTCGGGCGTGGGATCGGCCCAGCCCTCCACGGACCGGCCGTTCACGAGAAGGGAGTAGCCCCCGGAGAGGGCGTTCCGCCGGGCGTCGACCCGGTAGGTCCGCCCGTCCATCTCCACTTCGAGGGGCCCCCCGTCCTTTCCGCGGACCGTTACGGGAAGGTTCTTTCCCAGGAGTTCCAGGACGAGTTTCATTTCCATCTCCTTACCCCCAGCCTCCAGAGGGACCCCGCGGCGGAGTTCTTGGGCTCCCTCACCTTCTTGCGGTCCTCGAAGGCCTTGTAGGCCGCGATCAGGGCGGCGAAGGTCTTCAGGTCCTCCCCCGCCGTGAGAGCTTCGGGCTTGAAGTGCTTCCCGATGAAACCCGTGTCGAACTTCCCCTCCCGGAAGGCCGGGGTGTCCACGGCCCAGGCCAGGAAGGGCGTGTTGCTCACGATTCCGGCGACGCGGAATTCCTGAAGCCCCCGGAGGAGGCGGCGGCGGGCCTCCTCCCGGGTCCACCCCCAGGCGATGATCTTCCCCATGAGGGAGTCGTAGTAGACGGGCACTTCGTCCCCCGCAAGGGGCCCGAAGTCGCACCTGAGAAAGGGACCGTTGGGAAGGCGCATCCCCGTGATCAGGCCGGAGCTGGGCATGAAGTCCGCCTCCGGGTCCTCGGCGCAGACCCGGGCCTCGATGGCCCATCCGCGCCTGCGGATTTTGTCCTGCTCCATGCCGAGGGGCTCTCCCGCCCCGATCCGGACCTGTTCGCGCACGAGATCCAGGCCCGTGATCCACTCGGTGACGGGGTGTTCCACCTGGAGGCGGGCGTTGACTTCCAGGAAGTAGAAGCTCCCGTCTTCGTCCAGGAGGAACTCCACCGTTCCGGCGCCGACGTATCCGGCCTCGCGCATGATCTTGAGCGCCGCGTTCCCCATGCGCTCCCTGAGTTCCGGGTCCACCGCCGGGGAGGGGGATTCCTCGATGAGCTTCTGGTGGCGGCGCTGGATGGAGCAGTCCCTCTCGCCGAGCCAGACCACCTCCCCCCGGGCGCCGGCCAGCATCTGCATCTCCACGTGCCTGGGCCGTTCCAGGTAACGCTCCATGTAGACCGTGGGGTTGTTGAAGGCGCCCTGGGCCTCGGAGCGGGCCAGGTCCAAGGAAGAGAGAAGGTCGGCCTCGTCCCGGACGACCCGCATGCCCTTCCCCCCTCCCCCGCCGGCGGCCTT
>CAYQBW010000782.1:0-1601 GCA_964415725.1 uncultured Planctomycetia bacterium | reverse complement strand
CCTTGGAGCGGAGATGGGATTCCTCGGGCCCAAGCAGAAGGCCCTTCCTTTCCGCCTTCCCAAGGAGCCTACCTTTCTCCTTCTCGTCCTGGACAACCTGGGCGACGCTGTTCTCACCACGCCTTTCCTGGAACTTCTCAAGGAGCGCCTTCCCCAGGCCAAGGTGACGGTCCTGGCCAAGCCCCTGGTGGCACCTCTCTTCGAAGGCCATCCCGCCGTGGACCGGGTCTGGACCGAGGAGGCCCCCTGGTGGTCTTCCAAGCCTCTCCGCCGGAGCCTCAGGCCTTCCTATCTCCTCTCCCTGGTCCGGAACATCCGCCGGATCCGGAAGGAGCGCTTCGACGTCATCATGGATCTCCGGGGGGATTTCCGGCACCTCCTCTTCTTCGGCGGATTCACCCGGCCCGGGATCCTGCTCGGGGCCTCCACCACAGGAGGCCGGCACCTGCTCAGCGCCTGGGTGAAGGGCGCCGAGGAGGGCCACGAGGTGATGCGCAAGCTGGCCCTTCTCAGCACCATCGGAATGGGAACCACCCAGGGTGTGCCCCCCGTGCGGGTGCCCGTCCGGGACGAGGAGCGCCGGCAAGGCAGGGAGGAGGTCGCCCGGGCCCTGGGCAGGGAGGAGGGGCCCTTTGTGATCCTGGACCCGGGGGCCGCGCCCCTCCAGAGGTGGCCGGCCGAACGTTTCGGGGAACTGGCCCGCCGGGTGGCTCCCTCGGCGGGCGGCAGGGTGCTTATATCTTCAGGACCGGGTATGGAGGAACTGGTGGAAAGGGCGGCCCGCCAGGCGGGGGATGCCTGCCGGACCCTGGGGCCGGCCGAGGACACGAGGAAACTGGCCTGGCGCCTGGCCGGGGCGGATCTGGTTGTCTCGGCCGACACGGGGGCGGCCATGCTGGCCGCCGCCGTGGACACCCCGACGGTCACCCTCTTCGGTCCCACCGACCCGGACCGGTTCTTCGTGGGCAAGGGACCTTCCAAGGCGGTTCTCTCCAAGGAGTCCTGCCGCCTGGAAGAGCCCCACCTGGAATGCAAAAAACGCCCGGGCGTCACTCCCGGGCTCTGCATGGAGGCGATTACGGTGGAAGAGGCGGCCCGGGCGGTGGAAGAGGTCCTGGGCAAAGTCCGCTCGGGGACCGGGCCCGGTTAGGCGGTCCGCCATGGAGAGACCCTCGCCCCAAAGGGATGTGGTTTGCCTTTCCTCCACGGTCTGGGACACCCACTGGGGCACCCAGCACCAGGTGATGGCCCGCCTGGCCCGGCGGGGGAAGGTGCTCTGGGTGGAGCTTCCCGCCTCGCCCCTTTCGCCTTTTACCGGCGGGCGGCGGGGGGAGTTGCGCCGGGCCCTGGCCCGCTGGAGGAAAGGCCCGAGAGAGAGCGGAATCGAGGGTCTCACCCTGGCCGCGCCCCCGCCGGTTTTTCCCTTCAGGTATCACCGGGTCTTCAACCTCCTCAACCAGGGAATCCTGTTTCGCTTTTGCCGCAAACAGGCCCGGGAGCTGGGCCAGGAATCCCCGCTCCTGGTCACTTTCCAGGCCGACAGCGGGGCCCTGGCCCGGCGGTGGAAGGAGGGGCGCCGGGTCTACTGGTGCGCCGACGAC
>CAYQBW010000781.1:0-1610 GCA_964415725.1 uncultured Planctomycetia bacterium | reverse complement strand
GTCTTCCAGGGTGCCCCCCAGGATCTTTTCGATGGCCAGGGCGCTGGAGGCGATGGCCGAGCCGCAGCCGAAGGTCTTGAACTTGGCGTCCACGATCCTCCCCGTCTCGGGGTCCACCTTGATCTGGAAACGCATTACGTCGCCGCAGGCCGGAGAGCCCACCTCCCCGGTCCCCACGTTGGGGTCGTTCTCGTCCAGGGTCCCCACGTTCTTGGGGTTGGTGAAAAGCTCGATGACTCTTTTGTTGTATTGCATGTCTTTCTCTCCCTCCCGCCCGGCGGGGGGAGCCTCCGTCACTTCTTCTTGGCCTTTTCGTAGAGCGGCGAAAGACCCCGCAGGAATTCCACGGCCTCGATGATCCTGGGGGCCAGGAATTCCACCTCCTCCATGGTATTGAACCTCCCGAAGGAGAACCGGAGCGAGCAATGGGCCAGCTCGTCGGGCCGCCCCATGGCGCGGAGCACGTAACTCGGCTCCAGGCTCGCCGAGGTGCAGGCCGAACCGCTGCTCACGGCCATCTCGGGGACGCGCATCATGAGGGACTCTCCTTCCACGTAGGCGAAAGAGAGATTGCTCGTGTTCGGAAGCCTTTCCTCGGGGTGGCCGTTGAGGAAGCAGTCCTCGATGCCTTCCAGGAGGGTCCGCTCCAGGCGGTCCCGCAAGGCCCGGCAATGGGCCGCCTCCCGGCGCAGTTCCCGGGCGGCGATCTCCGCGGCGGCGCCCATTCCCACGATTCCGGGGACGTTGAGGGTGCCGGAGCGCATGCCCCTTTCGTGGCCCCCGCCGTGGATCACCGCCTCGGGCCGGGGCCTCTTGCCGCCCCGGCGGACGTAGAGGGCCCCCACGCCCTTGGGGCCGTACATCTTGTGGCCCGAAAGGGAGAGGAGGTCCACGCCGAGATCGTTCACGTCGATGGGGACCTTTCCGGCGGCCTGGGTGGCGTCGCAGTGGAAGAAGGGCTTCTCCTGGGCCAGGGCCTTCCCGATCTCCGTGATGGGGTGGAGGGTTCCCACCTCGTTGTTCGCCAGCATGAGGCTCACCAGGATGGTCCGGGGCGTGAGGGCCGCCAGGACCTGCTCGGGCGTGACCCGGCCGTTGGAATCCACGGGAAGGATCGTCACCTGGAAGCCTTCCTTCTCCAGGCGCTTGCAGGTGTCCAGGACGGCCTTGTGCTCCGTCGCGGCCGTGACGATGTGGTTGCCCTTTTCCTTGTATTTCCAGGCGATTCCCTTGAGAGCGATGTTGTCCGACTCGGTGGCGCCGCTGGTCCAGACGATCTCCTTGGGATCGGCGCCGATCAACCCGGCCACCTGGCGCCTCGCCTTGTCCACCGCTTCGGCCGCCTCCCACCCGTAAGGGTGGGTCCTGCTGGCGGCGTTGCCGAAGACTTCCTTCAGGTAGGGAAGCATGGCTTCCAGGACCCGCGGGTCCACGGGTGTGGTGGCGTTGTTGTCCAGGTAGATGGGACGGTTCTTGTGCATCTCTCGGGCCGCTCCTCGGGGCCTGGTCCTCCCCCCGGGTTCCGGGCGTCCGCTCCGGAAATCCCATAGGGAGGTTCTCCGGTTCTTTCAAGGGACGGAGAACCCGGTTTCTTCCATCCTGGCCAGATC
>CAYQBW010000780.1:0-1612 GCA_964415725.1 uncultured Planctomycetia bacterium | reverse complement strand
GAGGGGGGGTCGCTTGCCGTTGGGGAGAAGGGGGGGTAATTTTCTAAGGTAGGATTTGCGCCCGGACTGTGTCCTTTGGAGACACCCTCCTGGGACCGGAACACCATTTCGAGAGGCTCCCATGCATCTTCCTTTCCGGCTTGCGGCGATCGGCGTCCTGTTCCTGGCTCTCCCGGCCTTTCAGGCTTGTTCCTCCGACAGCGGGGGAGGAAGCGTCCCGGCTCTCAAGGCTCCCAGCGCGCCCAAGGTGCTGGATGTGGTTCCCAAGACCGGCCCCGTGGAAGGGGGGACCACGGTGGTGATCACCGGCCAGGGCTTCCGGGACGACCCGATGGACCCGGACAACATCGAGGTCTATTTCGGCCTCAACAAGTGCGACAACGTCCTTCTCCTTTCCACCACGGAGTTGCGGGTCCTCACCCCGCCGGGGAAGGAGGGGACGGTGGACGTGAAGGTGGTGAACGACGACGGGAAGATGGGGGTCCTGCCCGGGGCCTTTACATACGAGAAGCCCACCGAGCCGGTGCTGGAATCCATCCATCCCACCCAGGGTCCCAATTACGGACTCACCAAGGTCACCCTGAAGGGAAGGAACTTCAAACCCGGCGCGAAGGTCCGTTTCGGCGGTTCCCCTTCGTGGGAAGTGAATGTCCTCGATTCCCACACCATCACGGCCGTGACGCCCTACGGGCCTCCCGGGCCTGTGAACGTCCAGGTGGAGAACCCGGACCACCAGGTGGGGACCTTGCCCCAGGCCTTCACCTACCAGGATTTCTTCCGGATCGAAGGGACCAGCTTCGAAAGCCAGCTGGACCGCCCGAACCCGGGGCGGACCAGCCATCCCATCAACGTGCCCATCACGGTGCGCTTCAACCGCACCCTGGAGCCCGGTTCGGTGACCCCTCTCTCCTTCAGCCTCAAGACCCCCGACGGGAAGCCCGCCTCCGGGCGTGTCACCGTCCAGGGAGAGAAGATCGTGTTTTCGCCGGACGTGAAATTCGTGAACGGGAAGGTCCAGTTCGGTTTCATCAAGGGGGCGACCTACATCCTGAACATTCCCGGCGTTTCCCAGGGCTCGGCCGTCCGGGCCGTGGGGGGGGAGCCTCTCCACAGGGGGTTCACCTGGGAGTTGAACACCAACCTGGATCCCATCGACTTCAACAACGCCCCGCCCAAGATGAGCCTCAAGGTCCCGGTCATCCACGACCCCAAGAAGGACAAGGCCCGCCTGGACACCCTGATCGTTCTCCAGTTCGACGAAGTGGTCATGCCCAACGAGGTGATCGACCCGGCGAACATCACCTTCGAGGTGGAGGTTCCCGGCTACACCAAGAGGCTTCCCTTGGAAGGGAAACGTGAAGCCGGGGTGGACGTCCAGACCGGCGGGACCTACCTGAAGTTTACGCCGAGCCGCCTTCTTCCGAGCCTTTCCAAGGTATGGATCACGGCGAACCCCAAGAAGATCCACGACGTGGTGGGCAAGGAGCTGGACCCCTCCACGGCGGTGATCTCCTTCCTCACCGAGGACGGGGCGGGATACAAGGCCTCGGTGGTGGAGAAGTTCGCCGACCAGGCCCACCTGGACAAGGAGGGAAGCGGGGCGGCCTGGGGC
>CAYQBW010000779.1:0-1613 GCA_964415725.1 uncultured Planctomycetia bacterium | reverse complement strand
ACCCAAAGGGTTCCCGCCAGGGGGTCCAGGGGGGGCGGGGCTTCCGTGGAGACCCCCGGCAGGAGAGCCAGGGCGTTCACCATCTTTACGGCGTCCCGCGTAAAGGCCAGCCGGCCCAGGCCCGAGAGGGTCCGGGCCAGGCCCAGGGGGAAAAGGGCCAGGAGAAGGAAGCCCGGCGCCTTTCCGGGCCGCACCAGGGAGAGCAGGAGGAACCCCAGGAGGGAAAGGCCGGCGAGAAGGACCCAGAGGCCCTCGGCCCACCAGGCCGAACCCGGGTCCAGGGTGTGGAGTTCGGGGGCGAGCCTCCCGGCGAGAAGGCCGGCGCAAAAAAGGGCGGACCAGGCGCCCAGGTTCCAGGGAGGGGGCTCTTCCTTAGGTTCCCGGGAGGGAAGGAGGGCGGCCAGGGAGGAGAGGGTGAGTCCAAAGAGCAGGGCCGCGGCAGGGCCCGCCACCCAGGGCGCAGCCCTTGCCCCCAGGAGGGGAAGGGCGAAGAGCGCCGCCGGGGGAAGGAGGAGGATGAGAAAGGGGGCGCTTCTCTCCAGGAGGGAGGCCTTCTTCCAGGCCAGGAGGGCCCCGGCCAGGACCAGGAGGGGCAGGATCCCCCCGAAAGGATCCAGGGCCTCCCAGGCCCCCAGGGCGGCGGCCGACCCGGCCCCCCCGGCGAGGACCCCGAGAAGGGCCCGCCCTTTGGCCCCTTTTTCCTTCATCGTTTCCCGAACTCAGCCCTGAGACTGCGGATTCCCCAGGGGGGAATCGTGCATTTCCCCTCCAGGGGTTTCCCGGGATACCCGTCCGGGCCGGAGAGAAAGACGGCCTTGGGGGTCCGGGCCTTCCAGGTGAGGCGGACCTGGGCCGGCGCGGGGCCGGCGTTGTAGAGGCGGAGGAAGAGGGCCTTTCCCTCCCCGCAGGGCCTGAGGTCGCTCACCACCACCTGGGGGGGATCCACCTGGAGGAGGGACTCCAGGGGGCGGGATCCCCCGGCGGCGGCCCGGACCACGGGCGGCCTGCACCAGGCCAGGGCGGTCCTCTCGCACCAGGCCGGGTCGTAGGGCCCGTGGGGGACCAGGAGGTAGCGGAAGCGGGCCTTCCCCTCCTGGTCGGCCTTGTAGTTGGTGTCCCAGTAGTTGTTCATCACGTAGGAGTAGAAGGTGGTGGAGCGGCGGATCCTCTTGAGCCAGGGACGCTCGGCCGTAATCCGCCCGATCTCCACAAGGGGGGCGTCCCGGGTGACCCAGGTGACGCCGAACCGGTCGTTGGAGACGTCCAGCCAGCGTTCCACGCAGAAGAAGTTCTTGCAGGCCCCCTCGAGCTGGTCCCGCCCGGGCTGGATGACGGCCCATGGGATATTGAGTCTGGGGGTTCCCTTGGGGACGTTCAGGGGGAAGGCGATGTGCACGCCCTCCTTGGAGCGGACCTTCTTCTTGTCCAGGAGGTCCCGGATCTCCAGGGCCGGGCTTCCGGCGAAAAGGAGGATCCTCCTCTCCAGGGTCCGGCACCCCGGGGCGGAAGAGGTGATCCGGAGAGAGGCCAGCAGAGGGCCCTGCTCTTCCACCTGGATGGAAGGCCCGGCCGGGCGGGCCGCCCGGGCCGGGGCCCGGCCGGCCACGTAGAGG
>CAYQBW010000778.1:409-1618 GCA_964415725.1 uncultured Planctomycetia bacterium | reverse complement strand
CGTAAAGGGGAATCCCCGTTTCCTCGAGCCGGGAGATTTCCACCTGGGCGCCTTTTCCCAGGCCGTGGGCCTGGGGGATCCCGGCATCCAGGGCCTGCCCGGGACGGACCTGGACGGGCAGCCCCTGCCGGCCCGGGGCCGGCCCGACGCGGGGGCGGACCAGCGGATCCTCCATACCCTCACGGGGGACGAGGCCGGCCTGCTGGTGGGCCGCCTCTACAACATGAAGGCCTATACCCTTCCCGGCGCGACCATGGTGGCCTTCGTCTCCATAGGGACGCTTTCCACCGGATACCAGACCCCTCCCCTGACGGGTTCCCTGGAGCTGGACTTCCTGGCGGCCCTCCTTCCCACCGCCTCGGCCCGGGCCGACGGGGCAGGGAAGGTCCTCATGAAGGGTGTGGGCTTCATCTCCCCGAGCCTGGTGGGGGTCCGCCTCTTCCTCCAGGGGGTCTCCCTTCGGGTCCGGGGTTCCAAGGTGGAGGGGGGATGGACCAACGTCATCTCCGCCTGGCCCATCGTTCCATGAGTCTCCGGGTGGCGCCGTGGGGGAAATTCGGAAGTCCGTCATCTGCCACGTGGACATGGACGCCTTCTACGCCTCGGTGGAGCAGAGGGACAAGCCCGAACTCAGGGGGAAGCCCGTGGTGGTGGGCGGCGCCCCGGAGGAGAGAGGGGTCGTGGCGGCGGCGAGCTACGAAGCGCGGCGTTTCGGAATTCATTCCGCCATGCCCATGGCCCGGGCGTTGATGCTCTGCCCGCAGGCGGTTCGGGTCCCCCCGGATTTTCACCGCTACCGCCGGGAATCGGAGGCGATCTTCCGGATCTTCCGGAGGTATACGCCCCTGGTGGAACCTCTTTCCCTGGACGAGGCCTTCCTGGACCTGTCGGGGACGGAAGGCCTTTTCGGCCCGCCCCTACAGGTCGCCCGGGAGATCAAGCTCCGTGTCCGGAAGGAGCGAGGCCTCGTTGCGAGCGTGGGCCTGGCCTCTTCCAAGCTTGTCGCCAAGATCGCCTCCGACATGGAGAAGCCCGACGGGCTGGTCCACGTGCCCGCCGGCGGGGAGGAGGCCTTCCTGGCGCCGCTTCCCGTAGAGCGCATGTTCGGCGTGGGGCCCGCCACGGCGAGGGCCCTGAGAAAGGCGGGAATCCCCACCTTGGGGGCTCTCGCCCGGGCTCCGGCGGCCCTGCTTCATTCCCTCCTGGGGG
>CAYQBW010000778.1:0-399 GCA_964415725.1 uncultured Planctomycetia bacterium | reverse complement strand
GGAGAGGAGCTTTCCCGGATGGCCCGGGGGGAGGACCCGAGGCCCGTGGTGCCCTCCCGCCTTCCCAAGGGACATTCCCGGGAACGGACTTTTCCCCGGGACGTGAAGTCCCGGGCCTTCCTGGAGAGGTGCCTCCTGGAGTTCGCCGACCAGGTGGCCTGGGACCTCAGGCGCATGGGCCTGGCGGGGAGGGTCGTCCGGCTCAAGGTCAGGACCCGCCGGTTCCGGACCCTCACCCGCTCCCGGACTCTCCCGGAGCCCACGGACCTCCCCGGGCCTCTCTACCAGGCGGCCCTGGAACTCCTGGAGGGCCTCCTGCCCCTCCCGCCGGTCCGCCTCTTGGGCCTGGGCCTGGGCGGGCTTCTTCCCGGCGGGACGCCCAGGGAAGGGGATCTCTTC
>CAYQBW010000777.1:0-1624 GCA_964415725.1 uncultured Planctomycetia bacterium | reverse complement strand
CGCCGTGGAGGGGGCGGTCCCCCTGGGGGCGGGGGAGTTGATCCAGCCGGGGGCCCTGCCCGAGGAGAGCGCCCGGCTGGCCGGGACGGGGGAGGGGCGCAGGGAAAGGGGGGGGCGCGTCCTTCTCCCGCCGGGAGGGATTCCCCTGGAGGAGGTGGAGCGCGACCTCATCCTGCAGGCCCTGGAGCAGACCGACTGGAACCTGACCCGGGCGGGCAAGCTGCTCGGCCTCAACCGGGACCAGGTGCGCTACCGGGCCGAAAAGTACGGCTTGACCCGGTAGTCCGGGAGGCGTGGCGGCCGGGGAGCGGGTATAATCCCGCCTCCCCGGCGAGAGGCCGGGCCCGTTTCCAGGTTCGTTCCAGGAGGATCCCATGCCTTCCACCCCTTCCAGGGAGTTGGAAGTTCTTCCCAACCCGGCGCCCGAGAGGGACTACGAGGTGCGCCTCGAGTGTCCCGAGTTCACCTGCCTCTGTCCAAGGACGGGGCAGCCTGATTTCGCCGTCATTCGCGTGGTCTATTCCCCCGGCCCCAGGATCGTGGAACTCAAGAGCCTCAAGCTCTATCTCTGGTCCTGGCGGAACGAGGGGATCTTCCACGAGGCCCTGGCCAACAGGATCCTGGACGACCTGGTGGCGGCCCTTTCTCCCAGGCGGATCGAGGTCGAGGCGGACTTCAACGTGCGCGGAGGGATCCACACGGTCGTGCGGGTCCGCTGGCCCCGGGAGGAAGCGTGAATTCCCTCGTCCTTGCCCCTCTTTTCGCCTCGATGATCCTGGCTCCTTCCCCGCCCAAGAGGGTCCAGAAGGAAATCCGGAAGATCTTCGGTAAGGCCAAGGGCCCGGCTCTCCTGCGGGTCAAGGAGGATTTCAAGGATCCCCGGTCTTATTGGAAGGTATTGGATCTTCCGGGAAGGGTGGACCTCCGGCCTTACGTGGGCGTGCAAAAAGGACGGCTCTGGCTCGGCGTGCGGGGCCCGCGGATGGTCTTCAAGGCCGGGCTCAAGGGTTTCGAAGCGGTCTGCCGTTATCACCTGGAGGCCACGGTGGACCCCGGAAACGGGGTGGCCACCTTCCTTTTGGGATCCCAGCCCGACGGATCGAGATTCCGCCTTGATTTCCGCGCGGGGCCGGCCTTCGACGTGGGGGTCGTCGGGCCCAAGGGAGGGCGTTTCCTGATCGCGCCGCGCCGCCACCGGGCCTTGCGATCCTACCCGGCCAGGGTCGGGATTCTTCGCGGGCGGAACCGGCTCTGGGTCTGGACCCGGGGGGAGATTCTGGCGGTCTTCAAGTTTTCCTGCGCCCCCGGCGGAGTGGGGCTCCAGGTTTCCAGCGGGGGGCTGGACGGGTGCAAGGCCTGGTTCGATGATCTCTTCCTGGAGGCCCTGGCCCAGACCGCCCGGGTCCAGACCCTGGTCCTGGCCTCTCCCCAGGGACCGCCGGTCCCGGGATTTCCGGTCTTCGCAACCTGGAGGGGAGGGGCGGGAGTGCGGAAATTCCGGACCGGTCCCGATGGAGGGGCGCCCCTGGTCGTACCCATCGGTCCTTTGGTCAAGATCTGGACCGGGGCGGACGGCACTGGAGTGGGGTGGGTTCGTTTCTGGTGGCCTCCAGCCAAGGAATCC
>CAYQBW010000776.1:0-1631 GCA_964415725.1 uncultured Planctomycetia bacterium | reverse complement strand
GGATGGGGGTGGATCCGTGGGAAAGCGAGACTTCCATGAGACCTCCTAATGATCCGGAAAAGGTTCCCAAGAGGCGAAGGAGCGACTGAAACCAAACAGGTGAAAGGTGGAGGCTAGCCGGGAGGAGCCCGGGTTTCAAGAAAAATCCCAGAGATTCTCCGAATTGTGGACAAGCTCCATTATCCCCACGATTCCCGAACCCAGGCCCAACAAGTGCCTCACCACGGGGCACCTGAAGCACACCTTGGACAAATGTCCTCCGATTTCCGGACCTTCACGCGTCGATCTCAAGGGAAACGTAGGGCTGTGACCGATCCATCCATACCTGCCACAATGCACACCCCGTCCCCCAGGGCCGCCGGAGGGGCCATCACGTAGAGGCCGGGCGTGGCCCGGTAAAGGCCCATCGGCTTTCCCGTCCCGGCATCCAGGGCCGCCACGAGCCCTTTGTCCGACACGGCGAAGATCCTCCCTCCCTCCTCTACGGGGGGAGCAGGAATCCGCCCCAGGGATAGGGCGGCCCTCCAGACCTCCCTCCCCCGGGAATCCAACCGGAGGAGCCCTTGGTCCAAGGTCCGGACATTCAGGAATCCCCCGCCCGGAGAGGCGCCCAGGGCGGAAACACCTTTTCTCCTCCAGGAATCCAGCTTCCCCTTGGCGTCGTACCGGCCCAGGAGGTAGCCCCTGTCGCAAAGGAAACACCACGCCCCGGCCGGGACGGGCCCGCAATCGGCGGGGGCGTAGTAACGGGCCGCCCCCTTGGAGGCCCTGGGCCCGAGGACCTTCCACCGGAGGCGCCCGGTCTTCCGGTCCAGGGCATAGAGATTCCCGTCCCAGGCCCCGAAGAGGATGAGATTCCGCCAGGCGGCCGGCCTGGACTCGATGGTGAAACCGGCCCGGCGGAAGGCCCAGGCCTCCTTTCCTGTTCTCCCGTCCAGGGCGTGGAGGACCCCCGCGCTGTCTCCGATATAGACCCGGCCTCCCGCAACCAGGGGGGGGCCGTAGAGGGGCGCCCCCGCGCGAAAGGACCAGAGGTCCCCGCCTTCCGGCCCGAAGGCGTAGACCTTGCCGTCTCCACAACCCAGGACCGCGCCCCGCCCCAACCGGGCGGGGCTCCCCACCACTTCGGCGGGCAATTTCTTCTTCCAGAGAGTGTGTCCGTCTTTCGCGGACAAACCCACCACGTCCCCTTCCAGGGTGGCCACGATCACCTCTTTCCCCAGGGGGAGGGGGGCGGCCTTGATCCCCGCCTCCAGGCGCCTCCGCCAGAGGACCTTCACGGGCCCCCGGTCCAGGTAGAAGACCCGGGAGCGCTGGCGGACCCGCCCCCCCTGGAGGGCGCCTTCCACGGCCAGCAGGTGGGCCCCCGGTTTCAGGCCTTTCAAGGCCAGGGCCGCCCGGAACCGCCCCGGACCGGCCTTCTTGAATTTCAAAGAAAGGGCCTTTCCGTCCAGGAAGGCCCGGAGGGCCCCCGCCCCCTTCCTGCCTCGGAATTCCGGGGCGTAGAGGCGGATCGCCAGGAAAGCGCCCCGGGGGGACGCTCCCTGGGCGGGCGCCTGGATCCGGAAGGGCGGGAAGGGCTCCCTGGCGGGCTGAATTCTCTTTTTCACAAGCACCATGGGGGCCTTGGC
>CAYQBW010000775.1:0-1632 GCA_964415725.1 uncultured Planctomycetia bacterium | reverse complement strand
GTCAAAACGCCGAATCCATCGAAGGCGCCCTGGTATTTCCTGGGCCTCCAGGAACTGCTGGTCTACTTCGACCCCTGGATCGCCGGCGTGGCCCTGCCCCTCCTCATCACCCTTGGGCTGGCCTCCATTCCCTACCTGGATCCCAATCCCTCCTTCGGAGGACGGTATACCCTGAAGAAAAGGCCCCTGGCCCTTTCCCTCTTCCTCTTCGGGTTCTCCCTCTGGTCCCTCCTCATCGCCGTGGGCACCTTCTGCCGCGGCCCGGGCTGGGCCTGGTTCTGGCCCTGGGAGAAATGGGACCACAACCGGGCGGCCCTGATGACTCCCCTCAAACCCCTTCCCCAGGCCCTGGGCCTGCCCGCCGGGCTCCCCTCCTTCGCGGGAGGCCTGGTCCTCCTGGCGCTCTGGTTCCTCCTGGTGGGCCTCGCCGCCCGGGCCCTCCTCCGCAAACTGGACCCCTCCGGCCGAAACCCCATGGGACGGGGTCGTTTTCTCTTTTTCGTATTCCTCGCGGGGACCATGCTGGGAGTATTCGTCAAGATCCTCCTCCACCTCCTGCTGGACGTAAACTACATCCTCGTGGTCCCTTGGATTCCAAGAGGAAACCTATGAGCCCGGCACGCCGCCCCATCCCCGTGGAAGAGCGCTCCCTGGCCCCCCTCATCCTGGGCCTCACCCTGGCCCTGCTCGCCAGCCTTGCCTGGGCCGTTTGGGACGAGACCGTCACCAGGCGTCCCTGGAAGGCCTACCAGGAAACCTACGCCAGGGAAGCCTTGAAGCGGGTGGAGGCGGAGATCCGGCGGGAAAGAGAGAAGATCCGGGCCTTCCTGGCGAGCCCCGAGGGGAAGAGGCTTCTGCGGGCCCGCCAAAAGGCCCGGAAGGCCTTCTCCCCGGGAACGCCCCTGGCCGAAAAGGTCCGGTCCCTGGAAAACCGCCTGAAGGAAATCCGCCGGGAGATCCGTGACCTGCGGGCCAGGTCCCGGAAGGCCAACGGGGAAAAACTCCAGCTCCTTTCCAGGGGGCTCTCCCCCCGCGATCCGAGGGTGGCGGCCCTCACGGGGAAACTGGAGGCCCTGGACCGGAAGCTCCTGGAGGCGGGAGACCGGGAAGACAAGGTCCTGGCCGAACTGGACCGGGTGAAAGCCCCTCTCCGGAAAGCCCGGCGCCCCCTGGCCGATATTACGGTCAGATTGAAAGGCCTCGAGAAGACCCGGGCCCTCCTGGCGGACTTCTCCCCCAAGGTGGACCAGATCTACCTGAAGGATCCGGGCAGGGTGGAAAGGTGCCTCACCTGCCACGTCGCCATGAAACCCGGAATGCCCGGCCTGGGCCGGGCCCCCTTCCGCAAGCACCCCGGGGATTACCTGGTCCGGCACCCGCCGGAGAAGTTCGGGTGCGTGGTCTGCCACGAAGGCTACGGAACGGGACTGGACGACCTGGCCGCCCCCCACGGTTTCGAGTCCTCCTATCCCAGGGAGATCCTCCGGGGGTCCGCCGCACAGGGCCGTTGCGGGACCTGCCACCGGGTCCTGGACGGGAGAGACCGCACCGCCATGAGGGGGGAACTCCCCGGGGCGCCCGCCCTGGCGAAAGGCCTCAAAGCCTTCGAGCGCAATCTTTGCCACGGCTGCC
>CAYQBW010000774.1:0-1661 GCA_964415725.1 uncultured Planctomycetia bacterium | reverse complement strand
CTACTTCCACCAGGTCCAGGGCGAAGTCCACATGAGGCGCCCGGGAGATGGAGGAGCCCACGCCGAACCCGTCGGCCGCGTCCCGGAGTTGGAGGATCTCCTTCTCCCCGATCCCTCCGCTCACGAGGATCTTCACCTTCTCGAAGCCCCGGCGGTCCAGCTCCCAGCGGACCTCCTCGATGAGGGCCTTCAGGTCCCCCCGCCGGCTTGGCGGGGTGTCCAGGCGGACCGCGGCGAGCCTGTCCCCCAGGGCTTCGGCCACTCTCAGGGCCTCGAACTTCTCGTCACGGAAGGTGTCGATCAGGACGAAGCGCGGGATTTCGGGCTCCAGGAACTTGTCGAAGGCCTTGGCCGCTTCCACGGTGTCCCCCATGACCAGGATCATGGCGTGGGGCATGGTGCCCCGGGCGGGGATGCCGATGAGTTCGGCGCCGAGCACGGACGAGACCGTGTCGGCCCCGCCGATCCAGGCGGCCCGTTCCACCATGGGGGCGATGGCCGGGTGCTGGCGGCGGGCGCCGAAACTCAGCACCGCCTTCTCCCCGGCGGCCCGCTTGCACCGGGCCGCCGCCGTGGCGATGCCGCTGGCCTGGCAGAGCAGGCCCAGCAGGGCGGTCTCGTGGATCCCGAAATGGGTATATTTTCCCCGGATCGTGAGAACCGGTTCGCCGGCATGGAAGAGGGAGCCCTCGGGAAGGGAATCCACCTGGATGCCCTGGATCCCTTCCAGGAGCCGGGCCGCTTCCTCGATCCCGCAGAGGATGGCCCAGGGCCAGTCGCCGGGAAGACGTTTGACCGAAACCTCGGCGGCGACTTCCTTGTCGGCGCCGGCCTCCTCCAGGACGCGCCGGGCGTTGAGGAAGTAGGCGTCCGTCACCCTTCCCCGGCGGATCTCTTCTTCCGTGGCGATATGGAATCTTCTCATGGCGTCCTTTCGGTCTTCACGACCCCAGCGAGGAGGAATCCAGGATCTCCACTCCCGCCTCGGCCAGCTCGGCCCGGACGGTCTCGTCGGAGCCCGGATCCACGGGGCGGGTCAGCTCCCAGACAAAGAAAGTCTGGAACCCCTCGGCCGCCGCGTCCAGGGCGGTCCACTTGACGCAGTAGTCCCGGGCCAGGCCGCAGAGGTAGACCCTGTCGATTTCCCTTTCTCTCAGGAATCCGGAAAGCCCCGTGGGAATCCTCTTTCCCCCCGGGCCGGGGGCGCTCCGGAAGGCGCTGTAGGAATCCACCTGGGGGTCCATTCCCTTGCGGAGGATGAGAGCCAGGGGGCCTGTGGGAAGCCCCGGGTGCAGGGCCGCTCCCGGGGATCCCTGGAGGCAGTGGTCGGGCCAGAGGACCTGGGGCGCGCCGTGGAGGTCGATGGTCTCGAAGGGGTTCTTTCCAGGGTGGCTCGAGGCGAAGGAGAGATGGCCCGGGGGATGCCAGTCCTGGGTGGCCAGGGCCAGGGAAAAGAGCCTTCTTTCCAGGAGCCTGGCGATGGGGTCCACCACCTGGTCCCCGCCGGGCACGGGCAGGGCGCCGCCGGGCATGAAGTCCGGCTGGAGATCCACCACGATCAAGGCCTCCCGCCCCTCCCCGGGCCGGAACCCCGCTTCACGATCCGCCATGGCGCCTCCAGAAAAGATCACCCTGACCGTCCACGGAACCAGGAGGTATTC
>CAYQBW010000773.1:434-1662 GCA_964415725.1 uncultured Planctomycetia bacterium | reverse complement strand
GGACGACAAAAAGGAGAAAGGAAAAAGAGCCCTCAAAGTCTACCCTTTCCCTTGCGATTCCTTTGTAAGGAAGCACGGATCCCGGGCCGGGCTGTCTCGATCCGGTACCAACCGGGCCCTTGGAGGCGGCCTTGCGCCCCGGCGCCGGGCCCGTTAACTTGCCTTTTTTGTCAGGTTTTCCTCCCCCGCTGAAGAACCAGGGTCGAACCAAAAGGAGGGCCCCATGGCGCGCGCGCTTCTGCTCCAACCCGCCCGGATCGGCTCCCTGGCCCTCCCCAACCGGGTGGTCATGACCACGGTCAAACTGGGCTATGCCGGCAAGGACGGGCAGGTGACGGACCGGCACCTGGCCTTCTATGTCCGCCGCGCCCAGGGCCGGGCCGGTCTCCTCACCACGGAGCCCATGTATGTCCGGCCCAACGGAAGGGAGATCCCCACCCAGCTCGGGATCTACGACGACTCCTTCCTCCCCGGCCTGGAGCGGCTTGCCGGGGCGGTCCACCAGGCCGGGGGGCGGATCATGACCCATATCAACCATGCCGGGCGGGCGGCCAACCCCAAGCTGGTCTCCCCGGAAAACCTGGTCTCCGCCTCGGCCGTGCCCTGTCCCGCCAACAAGGCCGTTCCCCGCCCCTTGGAAAAGAAGGAGATCCAGGACCTGGTGGAGGCCTTCGCGGCGGCGGCGGAGAGGGTGAAGAAGGCCGGATTCGACGCCCTTGAGATCCCTTTCAGCCACGGCTACCTGGTCCACCAGTTCCTCTCGCCCCATACCAACAAGCGGGACGACGAATACGGCGGGGATTTCGAAAACCGGTTCCGCTTCGGCCGGGATATCCTACAGGCCGTAAGGGACCGGGTGGGGCCCGACTTCCCCCTGGTGGTCCGGATGAACGCCGAGGACCACTTCGAGGGCGGCATGACCCTGGACGACGCCCTCCGGCTCGCCCGCTGGCTCGAGGAAGCCGGCGCGGACGCCCTGAGCGTCTCCTCGGGGACCATGTGCGAGACGCCGCCCTTCTGCCTCTACCCCATCGGGACCCCCAAGGCCCATCTCCTCCCTGCGGCCGCGGAGATCCGGAAGATCGTTTCCATCCCCGTCATCACGGCCGGGCGGATTCGCACTCCCAAGGTCGCGGAGGAGGCCCTCCGGGAGGGGCAAACCGACCTGGTGGGCCTGGGGCGGGCGTTCCTGGCCGACCCGGACTGGGTCCGCAAGGTGGAGGAAGGC
>CAYQBW010000773.1:0-424 GCA_964415725.1 uncultured Planctomycetia bacterium | reverse complement strand
AAGGCGATGAGGAGGCCGTCCTCCTTTGCGCCGCCTGCCACCAGGGATGCCTCTTCGAACTCCGGAAGGCCCGCGGCACCTCCTGCATGTTCAACCCTCTCACCGGAAGGGAGGGGGAGATCCGGATCGAGAAGACCGGCGCCCCCAAGCGGGTCCTGGTGGCGGGCGGCGGGCCGGGAGGCATGGAGGCCGCCCTCGTCGCCGCGTGGAGGGGCCACCAGGTCACCCTCTTCGAAAAGGAGAACCGCCTGGGAGGCCAGATCCTCCTGGCCGCCAAGGTCCCCACAAAGGAGGAGTTCGCGGACTTCGTAAAGTGGCAGGCCCTCATGATGGAAAGGGCCGGGGTGGAGGTCCGGCTGGGGGTCGAAGTGACGGCGGACCTGATCGAGGAACTGGATCCCCAGGCCGTCGTCCTGGCTACGGG
>CAYQBW010000772.1:0-1682 GCA_964415725.1 uncultured Planctomycetia bacterium | reverse complement strand
CCCGTCCCCTCCTGGTAGAAGATCGGCACCCCCCCCCGGAGGAGAGAGTGTCCACGCCCTTCTCGTTGCAGGACCGGTTGCCACCCTTTTGAGCCGTTCCGGCCCCCCTTTTCCTCCTTTGTCCCTGACTGAAGGAGGAATCCTTCCCCTTTTTTTTCCAGGAAGGAGAAACCGGCCTCTCCGCTTTGACACGGATTAACCATGAAGGTCCTGATCCAGGCACGGATCTACAGGCCACCTCTGGCGTCCTCGAGACCCGTAGCCTTGCCTGGTTCGGCTGGCCCGTGGAGCAGGCATGACACTCGAGGCCTTGGAAGCGCTGATCCGGGGAGGCGAGACCCTCGACGTGGAGTTCAAGGGCGAGGAGCGGAAGGCCTTGTCCGACCGGGAACTGGTCGAGGCCGTGGTCTGCCTGGCGAATCGCCCGGGCGATGCGGATGGCTGGCTCCTCATCGGCGTGGAGGACGACGGGAGGATCTCAGGCGCCCGACAACGTCACGATTCCCGGCGCACGGACCCGACACGCCTGGCGGCGCTGATCGCTGGCCGTACTCGGCCCTCGATCACCGTCCAGGTGGAGTGCCACCACATCAGGGGGGCGACGGTGGTTGCAATCCGCGTCCCGCCCATCCGCACACCTGTGGGGACTTCAGATGGCCGTTACCTCCGGCGTGCCCTCGGTGGGGATGGTCGGCCCGCCTGCGTGCCCTTCCACTTCCACGAAATGCTGGGGCGCCAGGCGGATCGGGGCGCCTTGGACTACAGCTCCCTCGCCCTGCCTGAGGTGGAATGGTCGGACCTGGATCCCCTCCAGTTCGAGCGCTTCCGCCGGAGCATCCGCGAGCGCCGGGGCCGCAGCGACGAGACCCTACTAGAACTCTCCGACCTGGACCTGGCCAAAGCCCTGGGCGCAATAGAGGCCAACGGCAGGCCCATGGCCGTCCGGGTGCTGGGCCTCCTGCTCTTCGGCCGGGAGGAGGTCCTTCGGCGGCACCTGCCCACCCACCAGGTGGCTTTCCAGGTGCTCCACGGCACCGAGGTCGAGGTGAACGACTTCTTCCACTGGCCCCTCTTGCGGGTCATGGAGGAGCTCGAGGCCCGCTGGCGTGCCCGGAACCGGGAACAGGAGCTGATGGTGGGGGTGTTGCGGGTGGGCGTGCCCGACGTGCCCGAGCAGGCCTGGCGGGAGGGCATTGCCAATGCCTTGATCCACCGGGACTACACGCGCCTGGGGGCGATCCACGTGCAGTGGCACGAGGACTGCATCGAGATCGCCAGCCCGGGTGGTTTCCCAGAGGGGGTGCGGCTCGACAACCTCCTTGTCACACCGCCCCGGCCCCGCAACCCTCTCTTGGCGGACGCTTTCAAACGAGCCGGCATCGTCGAGCGCACGGCCCGGGGAATCGACACGATCTTCAGGGAGCAACTTCGCAACGGCCGGCCGGCGCCCTCCTACGACCTCAGCGACGAGGCGGGGGTGGTGCTGGTCCTTCCCTGCGGCGAGGCCAACCTCCACTTCGTGCGCCTCGTGGTCGAGGAGGGTCGAGACTGCCCCCTCGGACTCGACCAGTTGCTCCTCCTGAATACACTCTGGCAGGAGCGGTCGCTCACCACGGGCCGGGCGGCCCGCCTGGTCCAGAAGCCGGAGGCCGAGGCCCGGGCGGTCCTCCAGGGCCTGGTGG
>CAYQBW010000771.1:0-1690 GCA_964415725.1 uncultured Planctomycetia bacterium | reverse complement strand
CTCCGGGGCCGGGTCCGGGGAAGGGGCGGGAAGGTCCTGGAGTTGATCCTCCACCAGGATTCGCTCCTGGAGGCCAGGCCGGTGAAGTGAGGCTCCCAGGGCCGGGAGAGGGTCAGTCCTTGATGTAACGGTTCTCCACGGGGACCTTGGTGACGGGGTTTCTCTTGATGTATTTCAGGAGGGCCGAGCGGAGCTTGAGCCCCGTGTCCCGTTTGTGAGGATTGGATCGGAAGATTCCCGACTTGTCGCCGGGCCCGGCCAGGTAGGAATTCATGGCGACTTTGTATACGGCCCGAGGATTCAGGGGTGTCCCGTCGGGCAGGGTGACCTTCGTCACCTTCCGGCCCTTGTAGTGGACCCTGATCCCCGAAACCTCCAGGGCCGAGCGGCCCGTGCGGAAGAAGATGTCCAGGGCCTTCCGGATCTCCGATCCCCGGAGCGGCATCACCACGATGGTGTTGTCGAAGGGAATGAACTGGAAGATGTCCCGCCGGGTCACCTTGCCCTTGGGGAGATTGCACCTGAGCCCCCCCTTGTTGGCGAAGCCTATGTCCGCCTTGGCCGCGAGCCGGGTCACGTCGGCCGCCAGGTTGCCCGCGCTGGAAGACCGCGGGGCCCGGGTCCGCCTGAGATCGGCCGAGAGGACTCCCACGGGCTTGTCCCACTTCTCCCGGATGGCCCGGGTCCGCTCGGCCAGCCAGGCCTGGGTCTCCGGGTCCTGTCCCACAGAGTCCAGGCGCAGGTCCACGACCCTGGACTTGCTGAAACGGATCTCCTTCTTCCTTGGAAGGACCTGGTATTCGATGTGGTCGATCTCCGTGCCCTTGCCGTGGGTCTGGAAGATCCGGATGTGGCCCTCCACGATGGGCCGGCTCAGCCGGGTATGGGAGTGCCCGCCCAGGATGATCTTCAGGCGCTTCACGTCCTGCAGCCTCTTCGCCAGGCTCTTGTCGATCTGCACCCCGTCGTGGGTCATGAGCACGAACTGGTCCCCCAGGGCCCGGAGTCTCGGAAGCCAGGCGCGGAAGGTCTTTTCTTCGCCGGCGAATTCCACGCCACCAAGGGGGCCGGCCGTGACCGAAGGCGTGTCCTTCAGGATGAGCCCGAAGAAGAGGATCCTCACCCCTCTCACCCTCTTCACCCAGTAGGGCTTGAGATCGTCCGCCGGCTTCGGGGGTTCCGGTCCTTTCAGGGCCTTTTCCGGGTCCGTGCCCGGGGGAAGGATGTTGGCGGCCAGCACGGGGAAGGGCGCCGAGTGGACCAGGGAGACCAGGTTGGTCCATCCGTAATCGAAATCGTGGTTTCCCACGACCGTGGCTTCCAACCCCATCCTGGCGAACCATTCCATCACGATCCGGCCCTTGGTCTCGTTTCCTTCGGGAGTCCCCTGGAACCAGTCTCCCGTATCCAGGAAGAGGACGGTGGCTCCCGAGAGGGCCGCCGCCGCACGGACCCGCTTGACGTAGGCCGCCACGGCGGCGGCGCCTCCCTGGAGAGGGGGCTTGCCGTTCTTCCAGTCCCGCCGGGGGGCCCAGGTGGCGGGGAGGGGGAAGACCTGGCCGTGGAAATCGTTGATGTGGAGGATCACCAGCTTCCCCGGGCCCTCCTGTGCTCCGCCCCGGGCCTGGACGGCCCCGCGGGGCGGACTGGCTCCCGGCCCCTGGCGGCTGGACTCCAGGGAAGCCAGAAG
>CAYQBW010000770.1:0-1698 GCA_964415725.1 uncultured Planctomycetia bacterium | reverse complement strand
GTCCTGGCCCGGGGCGGGGAGGTCCTCCGGGTGGCCCCCACGGCGGCGGGGGAGAGGCTCCTTCCCGTTTCCCCGGGCCAGGTTTCTCCCCACCTTCTTCACGCCCTTCTCGCGGGGGAGGACGGGCGGTTCTTCTCCCACGGCGGGGTGGACCTCCGCGCCGTGCTCCGGGCGGGCTGGACGGACCTTCTCCGGGGAAGGATCGTCTCCGGGGCCTCGACGCTCACCATGCAGGTCGCAAGGATCGTGGAACCCGGCGGACCGCGTCTTTGGAGGAAAGCCAGGGAGGTCTTCCGGGCGCGGGAGCTGGAGAGGCTCTTTTCCAAGGAGAAGATCCTGGAGTTCTACCTCGACTATGTCCCCCTGGGGGGCACCCTGAGGGGATTCGAGGCGGCTTCGAGATACTGGTTCGGAAAGGGCGCGTCCGCCCTGGCGCCGGCCGAGGCGGCGGCGCTGGTGGCCATGTTGCCGGCGCCCACCCGCCGGAGGCCCGACAGGAATCCCCGCCTTCTCCGCTTCTTCCGGAACCGGATTCTGGATCGGATGCGGGAAGAAGGATACCTGGACGAAGAGGAGTGGCTCCGCGAGAAGGCTTCCCACCTGGGGGCGAAGGCCCATCCCTGGCCCTTTCTGGCGCCCCATTTCTGCGACATGATCCTCCGCCTCCGACGGGGACGCGTGGTGCGGACCGGGTTGGACCTGGGGCTCCAGAAGAGGATGGAAGGGGCGGTCCGGGCCTTTCGGGGACCCTCCGTGGACGGCCTGGCCCTGGTGGTGCTGGAGAAGGGAAGCGGGGAGATCCGGGCCATGGTGGGATCCAGGGATTACCGCCGGGTTCCCTTGAACGCCTGCCTTTGCGGGCGGCCGGCGGGAAGCACGTGGAAGCCCTTTCTCTACGCCCTGGCCTTCCAGCAGGGGATCGCGGGCCCCGACGGCCTTTTACCGGACACGCCCATGCGGATCGGGAACTACGTCCCCGCCGATTTCGACAAGCGTTTTCTCGGGGCCGTCCGGGCCGGGGCGGCCCTGGCCTGCTCAAGGAACCTTCCGGCCCTGCGGCTTCTTCGGGCCTTGGGGGTGGAAAAGTTCCGGGGTTTTCTTTGGGAACTCGGGCTCCGGCCGAGGAACGGGGTTCTCCACCTGGATCTCGCCCTGGGGACGGAGTCGGTCACGCCCTTGGCGCTGGCCCGGGCGTGGGTCCGTTTTTGCGATCCCGCCTCGCGGCTCTCCGTCTCCTGGGAGGCCAGGAAGATGGTCCTGGAGGCCCTTTCCTCGGGTTCTCCCGACTACGGGTTCCTTCCTCCCGGGGCGGCGGCCTGGAAGACGGGGACCTCCTCCAACAGGAGGGACGCCTGGACCGTGGGGTCCGCCGGGAAATACGTAATCTGTGTGTGGCTCGGGAACCTGGACGACCGGGGAGACCCGGGCCTGGTGGGGGCCGATTCGGCGGCCCGGCTCTTCGCCCGGGCCGCCGCGGCCCTGACGCGCAGGATGGATCCGGGACGATGACCCCTGGTCTCCCGGAGGCGGGATGATTTCTGATTTCCGGAACTATCGCGGGCCGACGTTCGCCTGCGTCGCCTGGCGGCGACGCAGGCTCCGGCGGCCCCTACATCCACCTTGCCCCGATCACCCACCCACCAACGCTGAAAACGTAGGGGACGCCCGAGGGACGGCGCAAAGCGCCGTCCCGACGGT
>CAYQBW010000769.1:0-1703 GCA_964415725.1 uncultured Planctomycetia bacterium | reverse complement strand
TTCTCCTTGCGGCGGCCCGCTCCAAATACAAGGGCTGGGACATCCTGCACAAGGGGGCGCCCGAGCAGAAGAGCCTCTCCTCGCCGGCCGAGCTCGTGCCGGTGGCCTATTACGGATACGACCCCTACGGGAGGCGCGTGCTGAAGTCGGTGGACACCGGCTCCTGGTGGTATGCCTGGGACGGGTGGAGGAGGACGGACGAGTATGCCAGTTCGGACAACGCCAACTTCGAGCCCCACCGGACCTTCTTCGACGGGAGAGGGATCGACGAGCACCTGGGGTATGCAGTCTACACCCCTGGCACGCCGGGGAACCCGGGCACCTGGACCAGGTATACCTTCCTGCAGGGGTCTCTCGGGCACATCCGGGCGGTGGTGAACGACGCAGGCCAGGTGGTGGAGCGCTACGACTACGATCCCTACGGCCGCCGGCGTGTCTACGCCCCGGACTGGACGCCCCGGAACAAGACGATCATCGAGAACGACTACGGCTACACCGGCCGCGTCCACGACGACGAGTCCGGCCTCGTCTACTACCGCTACCGGTACTACGACCCCTCCATCGGACGCTTCCTCACCCAGGACCCCATCGGCAACTGGACAGACGCCTCCAACTGGGGCAACGGCTACGCCTACGTCGCCGACCTGCCGAACCAGGGCATGGATCCCTGGGGCCTGCAGGGATCCCTCTTCAAAACCGCCCTCGGTGCCCAGACCCTCAAAGCCCGGATGCACGCAAGGGAAGTCCCGGACCTCCTCAACGGCGGCGCTCCGGAAACGGATCCCTCCACAATGATAGATTATTATCCCCCGCCGGGGGATACGATAATGGGCAATACGGTGTTGACGGCGGTTTAAAAGCGCGGGATTTCGGCGGTTTGGTGTTCATTGCCGAGGTTGTGGCTGGAGCCCGAGGGATCTGAGGATTTCCTGGATGGGCAGGACATGGGTTTTCCGGCCCGGTGAGGACGGCAGGGGGAGGAGCTGCCAGACGCCGTTGATGTGATCCTTCTTCCAGGGGCGGAAGGCCACGAGTTTCTTTCGGAGCAGTTTCTCCAGGGCCCGATCCACTTTCTCCCGCGACATCCCAAGGAAGGCCGCCATACGCTCCCGGCCATACCAGGAGGCCCCTTGCGGGTTGGCGGCGAGCGAGAGGAGGACCAGGACGGAGACCGCCTCCGGCCCCAACTCCGCCAGGGTTCCCTCGTGGAGGAGCCTGGACTCCAGCCACCCGAAGCCTCCGCCGGGACGCCGGCGGAGGCTCGGGTGGGGAGGCAGAGGCGAAGGGCGTTTCATTTACCGCCCTTCCCCCCCTTTTTCTTCCTTCTCTTGGCCTTCCGGCGGTTTCGTTCCTGGGCCTCCTTGAGGCGGTAGGACTTCCCTTCGATCTGGACGATCAGGGCCTTGTGCACAAGCCTGTCCACGATCGCGCCTACGCAGGTCGAGTTGGGGAAGATCTGGTTCCACTCCCCAAAGGGGCGGTTTGTGGTGATCACCATCGACTTGGTCTCGTGCCTTTGGCTGACCACCTCGAAGAAGAGATCTCCGAAGCTCGGTTGGTAGGAGAGGAAACCGATCTCGTCCACCAAAAGGAGGGCTGGGGAGACGTATTTGCGGATTCTCCGGGTGAGGGCCGACGCCGAATCCCTCGAGGCCAGGTCCCGGAGCATCTCGCTGGCCGAGACCTTGAGGACGGTATAGCCC
>CAYQBW010000768.1:0-1706 GCA_964415725.1 uncultured Planctomycetia bacterium | reverse complement strand
GCACCTCCATCATGGTGGGAAGGCTCGTCTCGGCGGACGGCTCGGTGATCACCTCCCACACCTGCGACGCCAACTACCGGACCTGGGTGGCCGTCCAACCCGCCCGAACCTTCAAGAAGGGAGCCAAGGAAAAGATCTGGAAGGGAAGGCTCCACACGGGTTTCCCCTCCGACCGCCGGGGACTGGTGGAAGCGGGCGAGATTCCCCAGGTGGAGAAGACCTACGCCTTCCTCGACACGGCCTATCCCTGCATGAACGAGCACCAGCTGGCCATCGGCGAGTCCACCTTCGGGGGACGCCGGGAATTACAAAGCAAAAAGGGAATCTTCCTCATCGAAGAGCTGGAGAGGGTGGCCCTGGAGCGATGCCGGACGGCCCGGGAAGCCATCCGCCTCATCGGCCGGCTGGCCGAGCGATACGGGTACGTCGACTCCGGGGAGGCCATCACCCTGGCCGATCCCAGGGAAGTCTGGCACATGGAAATCCTGGGCCCCGGAAAAGGAAGGAAGGGGGCGGTCTGGGCGGCGGAGAGGATCCCCGACGACCACGTGGGCGTGGCGGCGAACATCTCCAGGATCGGGGAGATCCGCCTGAACGATCCGGACCATTTCATGGCCTCCGGGAACGTCTTCTCCCTGGCCAGGGAGATGGGCTGGTGGAACCCCCGCAAGGACGGGCCCTTCAAGTTCTGGAAGGCCTACAGTGGAAGAAAGCCCTTCGGCATCCGGGAGTGGTGGGTCTTCCACACCCTGGCCCCCTCCCTGAAGCTGGACTTCGAAAAGGCAAAGGAGCTCCCTTTCTCGGTGAAACCGGACCGGAAGGTCACGATCCGGCAGGTTTTCGACCTGTTCAAGACCACCTATGAGGGTTCCCCCTACGATCTTACGAAGAACCTCCTGATCGACCGCCGCGGAGGAAAGGGAAGGAAGGTCAAGCCCATCCACGTCCATCCCTGGCTTCCCAGGGACATGCAGGCCTTGTTCAATACCCTGAAGCCCGGATCCGTGAAGTTCTACCGGCCCATCGCGGTCATCTTCAACGCCTACCACGTCATCCTCCAGTGCAGAAGTTGGCTTCCCGATCCCATCGGCGGAATCTGCTGGTTGGGGTTCGACAACCCGGCCACCACTCCGAGAGCCCCCATCTTTTGCGGGGTCACGGATCTTCCGGCGGACTTCAAGGTGGGCTCCCAAAAGGGCTTCCGCCGGGACTCGGCCGCCTGGGCCTTCAGGCGGGCCAGCAGGCTGGCAACGATCCAGTGGGGGCGGACCAGGAAAAGGATGGCCGAAAACATCAGGGCCTTCGAGGACCAGGCCCTGGAGGAGCTTCCCCTCGTGGAAGAGAAGGCCCTGGAGCTCTACAAGAAAGACAAGAAGGCCTGCCGGAAATTTCTCACCCGGTATTCCATGAATTTCTGCCGTTCCATGACCCACCGCTACTGGCTCTTGGGGGACAGCCTTTGGTCCCTCTACAACTGGCGGCTCTGAAACCCACCCCCCAAGGGCGGGAGGATTCCCGATTTCCGGAACCACCCGGGCCGACGTTCGGCGCCGAAGACGGCGCCTCCGGCGGCCCCTACACCCGCGTTGAAGTGTAGGGGACGCCCGAGGGACGGCGCGTCGCGCCGTCCCGACGGTCGTCCCGCGATCGGGCCCCCCCAATCCCGATGGATCCGGCCCGATTCCACATATCCCACAGGGGCGGGA
>CAYQBW010000767.1:0-1710 GCA_964415725.1 uncultured Planctomycetia bacterium | reverse complement strand
GAAGAGGGGCAGGTAGAACCAGAAGGGCCTGGGATGGCCGAAGCCCTGGGATCCCGCGATCCGCCCCAGGGACTGGCGCCAAAGCGCCTCCGCCCAGGAGGCGTTCCCCGCCGTGGCGAAGGAGAAGGGAACGAACCAGGCCCCAACGACGGCCAAAAAGACCAGGCAGAAAAGAAAGAAGGACCGGCCCGGACGGAGAGTCCCCTTTCCCTGGAGGGCCGCCTTGAGGGAAGGGACCCAGAAGAGGAGGAAGAGGAGCGCCACGGGCCCCTTGGTGAGAACGGCAAGGCCGGTGAAGAGCCCGGGAAGGAACCAGGCCCTTTGATTTCTGAGGGAGGTATAGAGGGCGGCGGAGAGGAAGAAGAGCAGGGCCATGTCGTAGGTCCCGAGCTGGGCCATGAGCAGGAAGAAGGGCGTGACGGCCAGGGCCCGGGCGGCCGCGCCCGCCCCGCGGGGGGCGAGCCTTTTCGCCAGGGCGGAAAAGAGGAGGATCGTTCCGGCGGCGGCGGCGGCAGAGACCAGGCGGGAGGCCAGGGCGGCTTCCACCCCCGCGGCCTGGAGGAGGCGGACGACCCAGAGAAGGAGAGGAGGCTTGTGGGTGTAGGTCTCTCCCAGGAGGGTGGGGACGATCCAGGCCCGGCGGGCGGCCATCTCGCGGACCACCTGGAGCAGGCGGAGTTCGTCCAGGCCCCAGGGCCCCCGGGTGAGGAGGGCTGCCGCCAAGGGCGGGAAAAAGAGGAGAAGGGCCCCGGTCCCGGGCCGCCTCCAGGCTGGAGTTTCCGCGGGCATCGCGGAAAGGTTACCTTCCGGCGGTCCCGGCGAAAGTTTCTTGATCCTGGAAAATGTTCCGGCCACAAGAGGACCCATGGAGGGCCGGAACGACCTTTCTTCCACGGAGGAGCCCAACCCCATCACGGAGCGCCTGGATGGGGCGGATCCGGGTGAGATGGTGGAACTCTTCGCCCGGTGCGACCGGGAACTCTTCCACGGGCCCGAGGGTGGACCGCCGGGAGGGCTTCTCCAGGAGGAGGTCCTGGAGGGACTGGTTTCGGCGGCCCGCCTGCTTCGCTCTTCCCTTCCCGGAAAGGTGGTGCTCTCCGGGGCGGGCACCTCGGGCCGGCTGGCCTTCTTCCTGGCCCGGGCTTTCGCCCCGGCACTGCGAGCCCTCGGGGGCGAGGCGGTCCCCCTGATCGCCGGTGGAGACCTTTCCCTGGTCAAGGCCGTGGAAGAGGCCGAGGACGACGTGGAAGAGGCCCGCCGCCGGGCCAGGGAGGCCCTGGGCGGCCCGGGAAAGGCCCTTTTTCTTGGGATCACCTGCGGGTTCTCCGCTCCCTCCGTGGGAGGGGGCCTGCTGGAGGCTTTCGCCCGGGAGGATACGTCGGTGATCCTTCTTGGAACCAACCGGCCCGAGAGGGCCAGGGATGTGCGCCTGGGGGTGGGAGGGCCCACCCTGCGGGACCTGGTCTTGCGGGCCGCCTCCAGTGAGAAGGCCTGCGTCCTGGCGCCCCGGGTGGGCGCCGAGGCGGTGACCGGTTCCACCAGGCTCAAGTGCGGATCCGCCACCTGGCTGCTTCTGGCCGCCCTCTTCCGGCGCGCCCTGGACGGGACCCCCGGGAAAGACCTGAAGGAGGCCTTCCGGCGGGACCTGGAGGAGGCGGACCGGGAAAGAGAGGATGTTTACGGCAGGAGGAAATTCTTGGCCTCCGTCCT
>CAYQBW010000766.1:0-1715 GCA_964415725.1 uncultured Planctomycetia bacterium | reverse complement strand
GTTCTCCCCTTGGAGCCGGGGGGATGGAGGGGCCTTGGTCTCTCCAGGTGGTCCAGACCATCCCCAGGAGAAGAAGAGCACCAAAGGCGGCGGCGAGTTTGTGAAGGAAGGAGACCGGCCGCTTTCCCCCCTGCGGCCTGTTCGAAGAGAAGAGGGAAGGCCGGCGGGTGAGCCAGACCAGGAAGAGGAGGAAAGGAACCAGGAAGATCGGAATCTGGATCATGGTTGCTCTCCACCGGAGAGAAAAAGCAGAACGGCCAGGAAGAGAACCAGGAGCAAAAGCAGGGGCAGGAGGCTCGACCTTCGAGTTTTTCCTCCGGAAAAGGGCCCTCCCCCGTGGTCCAGTTCCTTCCGGACGTATGCGCGGAAGCCGACGAGAAGGACGAAGGGAACGGGGGCGGCCAGGGAGATCAAGGCGCCCCAGCCCGAGGCTCTTCCCGGGGGAAAGGATTCGGCCAGGTATCCTCCCAGGGCGAGGGCCGCGGCAAGGATGAGGCCCCCCGGGAGGGCGTTGCCCGCCGTGGAGGGGGTCTTGAGGAGGGAGCCGAGAACGAAGATGAAGGTATAGAGGGAGAGGGGAATCGCCAGGGCCCCGAAAAGGGCGATGGGCGTGGGAGGGGGATAGGGCTCGGTGAGGCCTGTTTCCACAAGAAGTCCCCAGGCCTTCTGGGGGAGGTTCCACTGGAAGAAGGCCAGCCCGGCAAGGAGGAGAAGGACAATGGGAAGTCCTCCGAAAAGGTAGCGGGCCCAGAAGAGGGTCTCCCTCCGGGCGGGGAGGGTGAAGAAAAATTCTTCCGACCCCTCCATGACCTCCGAGGCGCCCAGGGCCTGACCGGCCAGAAGACCGAAGAGGCCCCCCAATGCGGCCAGGCCCCAGGGATCGTGGAAGACCTGGAGCAGGGGGAAGAGAAGGATCCAGGTGTAGAACCACGCCAGGAGGAGGCCTTTGTGTCGCCCGGCGATGAGACGGCAGAGGGCGAGCGGGGAAGGCCGCCCGGTCCGTAGGGTCAGGGTCGCGTCCAAAGCAGGGCCTCCTTTTTCTCTTCTTCCTCCGGCTCCTCGCCCAGGACCAGGAGAACCACTTCTTCCAGGGTCACGGGGAACTCCTGGAGGCGGACTCCCGGGACGGGGGTCCATCCTTCCAGTCTCTTTCCCGGGCCGGACCGCACTACGGCCTGCACCACGGGCCCGGAAACGCTGAAGCGCAGGCATCCGGGAGGCCGGAACCCGGGGGGAGGGGCGCCTCCGGGAAAGATCGCCTGGACCCTCCTGTATGCGGACTGGAGGGTCTCCATGTCTTCCTCCAGGAACATTCGGCCCTCTTTCATGATCCCCACCCGGTCGGCCGTTCGTTCCAGGTCTTCCAGCAGGTGGGTGGAGATCAGGATGGTTCTCTCCCCGGTGGAGGCCAGGTCCACCACAAGGTCCCGGAAGATCCGCCGGCCCACCGGGTCCAGGCCGGCGGCGGGCTCGTCCAAGACCAGGACCTCGGCGCCTGTGGAGAAAGCCGCGGCCAGGGCGGCCCTTCGCCTGAATCCGCCGGAAAGGGTCCCCACGGGCCGGTCCATGGGGAGGCCCAGGCGCCCGGCCAGGCGCTCCGCCAGGGGGGCGTCCCAGCGGGGGTAGAGGGCGGCGAGGAAGGAAAAGATCTCCTCCAGGGTGAGGTCCGGGGGGAGGGAGACCTCCTGGGGCATGTAGGCCGCCCGGGCCCGGTG
>CAYQBW010000765.1:0-1718 GCA_964415725.1 uncultured Planctomycetia bacterium | reverse complement strand
CCAGAAAGAAAAATCTGGAGCGGGAAACGGGTCTCGAACCCGCAACCCTCAGCTTGGAAGGCTGATGCTCTACCAGTTGAGCTATTCCCGCGTTTTCATCAATTTGGTGGAGGGGGGAGGATTCGAACCTCCGAAGGCGTCGCCGACAGATTTACAGTCTGTTCCCTTTGACCACTCGGGAACCCCTCCAAAACCACAAAGAACAGCCGCCAAGGCGCCTGCCCTTGTTAGTTCTTCCTTTCCCTGTATGGAGCTGGCGATGGGACTCGAACCCGCAACCGGCTGATTACAAATCAGCTGCTCTGCCAATTGAGCTACGCCAGCGTGACGCGCCATACTAATAGGTTCGCGGCCAAACATCAAGACCTTTTTTCCGCCCGCCCTCCGGCGGAAAACAAAGGCCGCCGCCCAACGGCAATGACCGGCGGCCGCAACAACGGCCGCCGGTCATTATAGGCTTGGCGAGGCGATGGACGAAGAAAGGGCTCAACCCTCCTCACGCACCACCGCGGGCTTGACGAAACTGCTCTCCCGGTAGCGCTCGAACGCCATCGCAAAGGTGCGGTACACCATGTGGGCGAACTTGGTGTAAGGCATGTAGAGGAAGAGCATGAAGATGCTGACCAGGTGCAGGAAGTAGAGGAAGTAGCCCAGGGAGGCCAGCCCCAGGAGCCGGACGATCTCGGCCCCGAACCCGGTCACCCCCACGGCCATGATCTCGCCGATGAGGAACCAGTCGTAGAAGGTGCGGCTCACCCCCTGCTCCTCCTCCATCCGGGAACGGTTGGCCCAGATGATGCCGATGCCGACGATCAGGGCGATGGCCGCGACGTTGGCGAGGATCTTGAAGGGATCGTACATGGGGATGGGGCCGTGCATGGCCGGGTTGATGATGCCGATGAGATCCTTCCTGACAAAGCCGTAATTGGTGACAATGAACAGGGCGATGAAGGAGAGCAGCAGGGGCAGGTGGCCCTTGACCCGGTCCCGGTTGGCGCCGCACTCATTGAAGCGGCGGTGGGAGAGGATCTCGACGATGGTCGGCCAGAGGTAGTCGACCACGAACTGCTTTACCGAGGGACGGTACTCACCCTCGGGCGCGACCTGGGCGGCCATGGCGTCCCACATCCTCTTGACCCCCTTGTAGGCGGCAAAGATGGAAAAGGCCACGGTAGGCAGGAAGATGGCGTCGATGAAGGCGACGTTCTTGGTCAGGTAGGGGAACTCCCAATGGCCGAAGAAGTGGCCGAAACCGACGTGGCGGAAGGTCTCCGCGTCCGGGACGTGGGCCCCGCCGGAGATCAGCCAGAGCACGCCGATGATGACCACCGGCAGCAGGATCAGGATCGGCAGGTTCTTGCCGTTGCTGGCCAGCTTGGCCAGCCCGGAGGGAAAACCGTAGTGGGTGTAGGCGTAGGCGCGGATGGCACCGAGCACGTCACCCGGTTTGGCCCCGCGGGGGCAGTAGGCGGTGCAGTCGCCGCACTGGTGACAGAGCATGATATCGGGGTCTGCGACCAGCTTGTCCTTGAGCCCCCACTGGGCCCAGATCATCTCTTTCCTGGGGAAGGGCTTCTCGTCCCCGGACAGGGGGCAGACCACCGAACAGGTGGCGCACTGGAAGCACTTCTTCATCGAGTCGCCGCCCGCCTTCTTCAGGTACTTTATGAAATCGAGATCGGGTTCAACCCTGACTGCTTCAGCCATTTGTTCTCCTC
>CAYQBW010000764.1:0-1723 GCA_964415725.1 uncultured Planctomycetia bacterium | reverse complement strand
ATGGCTCCGGCCTCAAAACGTCCCATCCCAACCGTGCGGGATGATTCCCAATCCCCGGAACCATCCCGGGCCGGCGTTCGGCCGGGCCGCCTTCCGGCGGCCCGGCCTCCGGCGGCCCCTACCGGCCCCTACGTCAGGACGCCATGAACTCCAGCAACCACTTCCGGAAATCCTTGGCGTGCATTCCATCCACGGCCGGCTCGGAATTGGAACAGATCAAGACCGGCCCCTCCCATGACTTGCCCGGCAGGCGCCCGTGGGATCCTCCCACCATGGACGGATCCAGGGGCACCACGTCCAACAGCACCCTGAACCCGATCTTCCGCAAAAAGAGCTTCCACGCCACGTGGAACTTCCCCGTCCCCAAAAAAAGCTCCCCCGGGTCGTAACCCGGCTTGCGGTGGATATCCACCGTGGCGGCGAAATCCGGGGCCATGTCGTCCTCGAGCCACCAGGGATAGGCGAACCACCTCCCCTCCTCGGCCACCAGCACCAGCTCGCCGCTCCTGGGGTGGCGGATCCCCATCTTCTCCTGGCCTTCCCCGTCCAGGACGCGCTCCACCCCGGGAAGCTCCGACAAGGCCCCCCTCACGCGCCCCAGGTCCGCCGGATCCCTCACGTACACATGGGCCGCCTGGTGGTCCACCACGGCGAAGGCCTTGGAAGCAATCGGGTCCAGGATCTCCCCGAAGGGCGTCTCCCGGACCTCCAGGAGGTCCGCCTCCCGGAGAAAACGGTTGAGAAAGACCGCCCCCGAGACCGGCTGGATACCGTATTCCGAGACGACCACCACCTCGAAGCCCTGGGCCCGCCCGTAGCCGATGAGCCGCCCCGCCTGGGCGTCCAGCTCCGCCAAGGCCTTCCGGGACCTGGGATCGTCGGGGCCGTATCGCTGAAAATCGTAGTCCAGGTGGGGAAGGTAGGTGAGAAGCAGCGTGGGCGTTTGATTCTCCATGACGTAATTGGTGGCGTCCACGATCCACTTGGTGGACTTGATCCCCGCGCCGGGCCCCCAGAACTGGAAGAGCGGAAAAGGGCCCAGCTTTTCCTGGATGTCCTCCCGCAGGTGCCGGGGCCTGGTCCAGAGATCGGGCACCTTCTGGCCCGCCGCGCCGTAGCAGGGCCTGGGAGTGACGGCCACGTCCACGTTCATGTCCATGGAGAACCACCAGAAGAGCCGGGCCGCCGAGAAGGAAGGATCCTTCTTCCGCGCCTCGTCCCAGATGCGGTCCCCCCCCACCAGGCGGTCCGGCTGGCGCCAGAAGAAGACCTCGCCAAGCTCGCGCCAATACCAGCCGTTGCCCACGATCCCGTGCTCCGAGGGCATGAGCCCCGTGAGAAGAGTGGACTGGACCGTGCAGGTCACCGCCGGAAAGACCGTCTCCATGGGGCAGGAAAACCCCGTGGAGGCCAGGGAAGAGAGGTGGGGCGTCTCTTCCCCCAGAAGCGAGGGAGTAAGACCGGGAATATCGATGACCAGGACCTTCTTCACGGCAACACCTCCCGCCCGGGCCCGGCCGCAGGGATCCCGTCCTCGCACGGAACCCCGGTCTGGCAAAGGCCGCACCCGGAGACCTCCACCCCGTAGCGCTTGCCCACCGCGGCCAGGGCCACCCCGTACGTGTAGCGGGCGCCCCTCGCCTTGTCGTGGCCGGCCTCCGACACGGCCCCGGCGGGGCAGCCCCCGATCCACTCGCCGCACCCCTCCCCCCGGGAGAAGAGG
>CAYQBW010000763.1:0-1734 GCA_964415725.1 uncultured Planctomycetia bacterium | reverse complement strand
TCTGGCATGGGGGGGGAGAGGGAGGAACCGGTGTCCTGGGGACCTTTTTCCAGTGGACCTGGGCCCCGGAACGGCTGAGCGAGGCGGCCCGGTACCGGGGCGGGGGGTTCCAGTGGAGGGGACTTCTTCCCGGGAGGGAAGCCGACGTGGCGGGGCTGGGGTGCTTCCAGGTCCGTTTCAGCGGGAAGACCGGGCTCGAAAGGCACTCCGAGACGGCCCTGGAGCTTTTCTACCGCTGGCAGGCCTCTCCCTGGGCGGCCCTCAAGCCGGACCTGCAATACATCCTTTCTCCCGGGGGAAGGAGCAGGCCGGGTGCCCTGGCCGCGGGACTGCGCGTGGAGGTGCATTTCTGACCTCCTCCGGGCCGGGGTCTTTTGGAGAGGCCAAGGTTGTTTCGGGGAAAATGGGCCTTATCTTGGAGAACTCCCGGTCCCGGGATCGTCCAAGGGGCCGGGCGGATTTCCGGAGACCCTTGAGAAATACTTGGAACCGTTGGACCGCAAAAAGGATGGCAGAGAGATGACAGAAAGAGTGGAGGAGATCCTTTCCTGGTACGAATCGGAGAACCCCGGCGTCAAGGCCAACCTCTACCGCATGCTCATGCACGGCAAGCTCGGGGGCACGGGGAAGATGGTGATCCTTCCCGTGGACCAGGGCTTCGAACACGGGCCGGCCCGCTCCTTCGCGCCCAACCCTCCCGGATACGACCCGCACTACCACTTCCAGCTGGCCTTGGAGTCCGGGTGCAGCGCGTATACCGCCCCCCTTGGATTCATCGAGGCCGGCGCTTCCACCTACGCGGGGAAGATCCCCCTGATCCTGAAACTCAACAACAACGAATCCCTCTGGACCACCAAGGACCCCAAGCCGGCCGTCACCTCCTCGGTGGAGGCCGCCCTCAGGTTGGGGTGCTGCGCCATCGGGTTTACGATCTACCCCGGCTCGGCGCAGAAGAACGCCATGTATACGGAACTCAAGGAACTGACGGAGAAGGCCAAGTCCGTGGGCCTGGTCGTGGTGGTCTGGTCCTATCCCCGGGGGAGCCAGCTCTCCAAGGAGGGGGAGACGGCCGTGGACGTGGCGGCCTACGCGGCCCAGATCGCCTGCCAGCTGGGTGCCCACATCGTGAAGGTGAAACCGCCCACGAAGCACGTGGAACTCGAGGCGGCCCGGAAGGTCTACGAGAAATACCAGATCCCCATCGACACCCTGGCCGACAGGGTGCGCCACGTGGTGCAATCCGCCTTCAACGGCAGGCGGATCGTGATCTTCTCTGGCGGTCCTTCCAAGGGAAGCCTGGAGGAGGTCTACGAGGAGATCCGGGGCATCCATGCCGGCGGAGGGTTCGGCTCGATCATCGGCCGCAACAGCTTCCAGAGGCCCAAGGAAGAGGCCTTGAAGATGCTGAACACCATTATGGACATCTACATGTCCTGAGAGAGGGGAATCGCGGGACGACCGTCGGGGCGGCCCCGACGTTTCCGCCCTGGGTGTAGGGCCGCCGGAGGCACCGTCTTCGGCGCCGAACGCCGGCCCGGGAGGTTCCGGGGGTTCGGAATCATCCCGCCGTCTTGGGGTTTGGGGTTTCGAAGGCCGGAGCCATCGGGGGTTGGGGGCCCTGTCGCGGGACGACCGTCGGGGCGGCCTTCGGCCGCCCCTCGGGCGTCCCCTACGTTTCCATGGGGGGGAAGGGTTACCGGGTCATGGTGGGTGTAGGGGCCGCCGGAGGCGCCG
>CAYQBW010000762.1:0-1735 GCA_964415725.1 uncultured Planctomycetia bacterium | reverse complement strand
GGCCGCCGGCGGCCAGGGCGAGAAAGCAATAATGGGCCAGGGGGCCGGACTTGGTGGCCGGAGGGGTGAGACTCCGGTTCTTCTCCATGAGGAGGGATTCCGTGATGAGCGCCGCTTCGGCCTTGCCCGGGTAGTGGGTGAGGGAGAGGCCCCGCAGGATCCCCCCCGCCAGGAGGACCAGGAAAAAACCCAGGAAGCTCCGGGCCAGGCGCCGGGCCCTGCGGCGGGACTTGTTCCCTCGACCCTGCTGGTGGCCGACCCCCCCAGTGGGGGACGCCCCTCCTCCGGGCTCCACGGCCCGGGCTCTATCGGGTCCTGGTCCAGTCAAGGGATCTTTCTTTCTCTTGGGTCGGGCCGGTCCGGGCCGGGTTTTCTATCTCCTCTTTTTCCGCGCCTCTTCCAGGAGTTTGCGGAAGGCAGGATCTTTGCGCAGGGGGTCCAGTTCCTTGTCGTTTTCCAGGGTCTTGATCGATATCCCCCCGGAAGCCATGGCCGCTTCCAGGTCCGCCAGGGCCTCTTTCTTCTTTCCCAGGGCGGCCAGGCTGCAGGCCCGGTTGTAGTAGATCGTGGCCAGCACGTCCGGCGGCCAGGCTTTTGCCTTCACCAGGTCCTTCACGATGGGAAGGGCCCGGCTGTAACACTCCACGGCCTTGGCGTGCTCCCCGATGTCGTGCCAGAGACCGGCCAGGGTCTGCCATCCCCGGACCCGGGCCTTGGGATTCTTGCGGGCCGCCTGTTTCCTGGCCTCTTCCAGGAAGGGCTCCAGGGCCTCCCGTTCCCCGAGCCTGGCCAGGGTCACGGCGGCCTGGCGCCGTAGATCCCGGGCTTCGTATTCGTCGGCCGCCAGCCCTCCCAGGGCCTGGAGAAGGGCCGGTTCCGCCTCCCCCACGTCCGCCAGGGCCCGGGCGGCGAAGACCCGGATCATGTCCTCCTCCATGGCCCGCTTGTCCAGGGCCATCTCCAAGAGGACCCCTACGGCGGCGCGCCCGTATTTCTTTTTCAAGGGCAGGTATTGCCCGGAGAAGGAGGCGCCCGTGGCGGCCTGGGCCTGGATGAAGGCCAGGATCTTCGGGCGAAGCAGGAAGAAGCGCAGTCCGTCCAGGAGCCCCAGGGCCTTCCGGAGCCCGGCCAGGGCCCCGGCCTTCTTCAAGGCCGGGTCGGGCTTCTTTCCCAGGCGGACCACCTGGTCCACCAGGGCTTCCACTTTCTCGGGAGGGACGGGGGGAATGGGCTCCTTGCGGCGCTTCAGCTTCTTTCGCTCCGCCCGGGCGGCCTTGTAGCAGGGAAGGAGGGCGTCCATGGCGTCCTGGACGGCCCGCACCAGGGGAAGGCCCAGGTCCTTCAGCTCCTTGACCAGGATCTCCTTGCGCCGGGCCGGGTCCCGGGTCTTCAGGTAGTCCGCCAGGATCCGGGCGGGCGCTTTTTTTCCGGGGACGGGTTTCTCCCGGGCCTGGGCGGTCAGGAGGGCCGGGGAGAAAAGGAGGGCGCACAAAAAGAGCCTGGGTTCGAGCATTTTTCCTCCGCGAATCGAGGTTCCAGGGTAGAGGGGCGGGAGTGGGGTGGCAAGGAGCGGAAGGCTCAGAACAGGCCGGGGGTGATCTTGAAATGGAGCTTGGCCACCTTGGCCAGGAGCTTCCTCCCCCCGATCTCCACGACCCGGGCGGCGGTGTTCTTTGCGGCCGGCCCGCTTCCCTTGGGAAGCCTGGTGGCCGCTTCGCGGGAGCACTCCTCCAGG
>CAYQBW010000761.1:0-1743 GCA_964415725.1 uncultured Planctomycetia bacterium | reverse complement strand
GATGGCCCGCTTGCCCGAGGGGGTGAGGACCTCCTTGTGGACGCTGAATTCGCTCCAGGCGGTGATGGCCACCGAAGAGGAGCCGTCCACGGGAAAGGCCGATGCCCCCAAGCACAAGGCCGGGATCTCCTTAGGGAAGAGCCTCTTCCACGTCCCCTCCTGGTAGAAGGCCGGCACCTCCCCGGGGGAGAGAGTGTCCATGCCCGTCTCGTTGCAGACCCGGTTGGCCTCCTGGCCAGCCGTTCCACCCTTTTCCACATTTCTCCCCGACAAAAGGAGGGATCCCCCCCTCATTTTTCTCCATAAAGGAGGAACCCGGGCCATCGCTTTAAGAGGTCAAGAACGACGAATACGACCCCGACAAGATCCAGGGTGAGGGCGCCCCGAGAACCCCGAGAAGAACGACATCCCCGGGCTGCCGGCCATCGAAAAGGAGGTCACCGAGGGGTTGGAGAAGCTTCTGGAGGAGATCGAGAGATGAAGAAGGGCCGCGGCAAGCGATCGAACCCCCCCGCTCGCCGGGCGGCGGCTGCGCCGGAAAGAACCGTCGCCGGGTACGAAACCCTCGTGGGCGGAATCACCGAGCTTCTCGAGGCGGCCCGGCGCAGCTCCGCCCCTGCCGTCCATGCCCTCATGACGGCCACCTACTGGGAGATCGGGAGGAGGATCGTCGAGTACGAGCAGGGAGGGAAAGATCGGGCGGAGTACGGCGCACGCTTGATCGAACGCCTGGCCGGCGATCTCACCTGCAATTACGGACGAGGGTTCAGCCGTCAGAACCTGTGGCAGATGCGGGCTTTCCAGGTGGCCTGGCCGATGGAACGGCTCGAGGAGTCGGGATCCGCCGGCCGGCGCCGGGGCGGGATTCTCCAGACGCCGTCTGGAGAATCCTGGAACCCGGAGAATCTCCCGACATCGTCCCGAGAATCATCATCCCTGGACGCCCTGGCCCGACGTTTTTCCCTTCCCTGGTCCGCCTATGTCCGCCTGCTCTCGGTGAAAAGCGAGGCGGCCCGCCACTTCTACGAGAACGAGGCGCTTCGCGGCGGCTGGTCGGTCCGCCAGCTCGACCGGCAGATCCAGAGCCAGTTCTACGAGCGCAGGACGCTGTCGTAGGACAAAGCAGCGATGCTCGAGAAGGGCGCCCGGGCGCTGCCCGACGACGTAACGACGCCCGAAGAAGAGGTCAAGGATCCCTATGTTCTCGAGTTCCTCGGCCTAAAGGACGAGTATTCAGAGAGCGACCTGGAAGAGGCGCTCATCCGCCACCTGGAGACCTTCCTGCTGGAACTCGGCGGCGACTTCTGCTTTGTCGGGCGCCAGAAGCGCCTGCGTATCGGGGACGAGTGGTACCGGGTGGATCTGGTCTTCTACCACCTCCGCCTGCGTTGCCTGGTGCTGATCGATCTCAAGCTCGGCCGCTTCACCCACGCCGACGCCGGCCAGATGCATGTCTACCTGAACTACGCCGCCGACCACTGGACCCGTGAGGGCGAGAACCCGCCCGTAGGTCTGATTCTCTGCGCCCAGAAGAACGAAGCCCTCGCCCTTTACGCTCTCGACAACCTTCCCAACAAGGTCCTCGCCGCCGAGTACCGGACAGTGCTTCCGGACGAGAAGCGGCTCGCTGCGGAGTTGGCGGAAACGCGGCGCCGGCTGGAGCAGGGACGGGGGCAGGGTAATTGAAATGCACTTCGGGCGCCGGCCGGCGATAGGCTCCTTGGGGGAGAGCCTCTTCCCCGG
>CAYQBW010000760.1:0-1743 GCA_964415725.1 uncultured Planctomycetia bacterium | reverse complement strand
CTCCTCCCCCTCCCCGGCCCGGAAGGAGGAAGTTCCTAAAGAGCGTCTTCCCCCTCATGGCCGCCGGGCCAGGACGTGGGAACAATCCACTTCCGTCTCGGGCGTGAGGATCACCCCCCTCACCTCGGAGGAGCGCTTCACGACCTTGCCCGGAAAGATCAGGGAATGGCTGATCTTGATGGGATTCTCCACGACGGCCCCGTCCATGATCACGCTCTTTTCCACCACCGCCCCGGGAGGAAGCTTCACGTCCTTCCCGATCACATTCTCCAGGCCCTCCCTCTCCAGGTAGTGGAGGTTCAACTCCAAAAGGTCCGCAGGGAAGGAGAGATTCAGGTCATCCTTCACCACCCGGGCGGCCATGACCTTGTAGCCGTCGTCCACGAAGATCTGGATGGAATCCGTGATTTCGTATTCATCCCTGAGGGCTGTCCTCGGCGTCCGCCGGACGGCGTCGAAGAAAGAGAGGTCGAACAGGTAGAGGCCGCAGCCCTTGAGGTTGGTCCGGGGATGGCGGGGCTTCTCCACCACGCGCCGCACCCGGCCGCTCTCGTCTTCCAGGACCACGAAATTGCGGCGGATCGCCGCCGGGTCCTGCTCCTCCTTCACGGCGAGGACGCAATCCGCCTCCTCCTCCCGGAAGAGACGCACCATCTCCTCCAGGCGGTCGGTCTCGAAGAAGATGTCTCCCAGGATGAGGAAGAAAGGCCGGTCCACCGCCTTCTCCAGCTGGCCCACGGCGTGGGCGATCCCCAGGGTCTCCTCCTGCTCCACGTAGGTGATCTCCACCCCCCAGGCCGAGCCGTCTCCCATGGTCCGGACGATCTCGTATCCCAGGTGGCCGATGACCAGGATCACCTTCCGAATCCCCAGGCCCACCAGGGTCTCGAGCTGGTAGGCCAGCAGGGGTTTGCCCCCGATGGGAAGCACGGGCTTGGGAAAACGCTCCGAAAAGGGGAACATCCGGGTCCCCTTGCCGGCGGCCAGGATCACCCCGACCAGGTCCTCTTTGTGCATGGGCTGTCGCCTCCTGAAAAGACCGGAGGGCTCATCCTAACGGGGCCTCGCCCGGGGGGAAGAAGGAATCCCCCCCGGACGGGGCCTTTCCCGGGAAGCAGGGGGGCTTACTTGGAGATGTTGCGGAAAAGAGTCACCCGCCGGTTGTAGATGGAGCCCAGGACCAGGTCCTTCAGGCCGTCTCCGTCGGTGTCGCCCAGGTCGGCCGAGACGGCGCCCCGGACGCCGGGAAAACGGAGGATCGAGGAGAACCCGCCCTTTCCGTCGCCCACGAGGATCCGGAAATCCCCCTTCTCCACCGTGGCCACCAGCACGTCGGGGATGCGGTCCCCGTTGAGGTCCCGCGCCAGGAGGGCCGAGGGCTGTTCCCCGGCGGCCACTTTGGAGAGGCTGAACCGGAATCCCTTTTCGTGGAGGAGAAGGGTCACGGCGCTCCCTCCCAGGTTGGATACCACCAGGTCCGTGCGGCCGTCGCCGTTGAAATCCGCGGTCCGGATGTAGTTGGGGAGGGCCGCCACGGGAATCTCCGCCGCCTTGGCCACCTTGCCGTCCCCCTTCCCCTGGAAGAAGACCAGCATGGAGGCCCGGAAACGGCTGAGGACCAGGTCGGGCTTTCCGTCGCCGTCGAAATCGCCTCCCGCCAGGCCCAGGGGCCCGTCGGGGACGGCGATCTCCTGGATCCTGGTGAAGTTCATCCCCTTGGAGCCCTTCAAGATGCTCAGGGTG
>CAYQBW010000759.1:0-1747 GCA_964415725.1 uncultured Planctomycetia bacterium | reverse complement strand
GGGAGGGTAAAAAGGGCGCCGTCGTGGGAGGAGGTCCCTCGGGGGTCACCGTGGCCTACTACCTGGCCGTCCGGGGCTTCGATGTCACCATCTACGAGGCCCTGCCCCAGCTCGGCGGGGCCACCTTCTTCGGAATCCCCAAGTACCGCTTTCCCCTGCCCTCCCTTGAAAAGCAGGTGGACCTGCTCAAGAAGGCGGGGGTGAAGATCGTGACCAACCACAGGGTTGAAAAAGACGAGTTCCGCCGCCTGCTCGAGGAGAACGACGCCCTCTTCTTCGGCACGGGCCTCATGAAACCCTACAAGCTCGGCGTTCCCGGCGAGGACCTGGAAGGCGTGATCTACGCCCTGGACCTTCTGCGGGACCACCACGTGGGCAAGAAGGTGGAAGTGGGGGAGTCGGTGGTCGTCGTGGGCGGCGGCAACGTGGCCATCGACGCCTCCCGGGTCTCCCGCAGGCTCGGGGCCGAAGTGACCATCGCCTACCGCCGCAGGCGGGTGGACATGCCCGCCGACGACGAGGAGATCGAGGACGCCGAGGCCGAGGGCATCGAACTCGTCACCCAGTCCATCCCGCTTCGGGTGGAGAAACTGGAAAACGGCAAACTGGATTTCGTCTGGGGCCCGGCGGAGATGGTTCCCCCCGACAGGCCCGGCGGCCGACCCAAGCCCAAGCTGATCGAGGGCGTGGAAAACCACCTGGAAGTGGACCGGGTGATCGTGGCCATCGGCCAGAAGGGCGAATTCGAGTGGATGCCCGAGGAAGTGGCCGAAAAGGTCGTCACCTCCCGGGGCTGGGTGGAGGTGGACGAGACCGGCATGACCCATTGGCCGGGCATCTTCGCCGGCGGCGACCTGGTGAACTCCACGGCCGACGCCATCTCGGCCATCGCCGACGGATTGAGGGCCGTCGAGGGTATCCAGCACTACATCCTGGAGGGGCTCTCGGTCTCCAAGTCCTGACAAAGAAGGAAAATACAGATATGGAATTCAATTCCATCGAAGAGGTCCTGGATTTCGCCATCCGGCAGGAGCAGGAAGCCGCCCGGTTCTACGGGTTGATGGCGGAAAAAAGCACCGACGTGGTGGCCCGCAAGTTCTTCCGGGAGATGGTGGGGGAAGAACGGAAGCACGAGGCCAAGCTCAAGGCCGTCAAGTCCGGCAAACTCTCCGGCTTCTCCGGGCAGGGGACCCCCCAGATGAACCTGACCGAGGTCCTGGGAGAGCCCGTCTTCCGGGAGGACATCACCCTCCAGGAAGGCCTGGTCATCGCCATGCGTGCCGAAAAGGACGCCTACGAGATGTACGAAGGCCTCAAGGCCTTCGCCCGGGACGAGGAGCTGAAAAAGATCCTGGACGGCCTGGCCGCGGAGGAACTCGAGCACAAGGCCAGGATGGAGTCCATCTACGACCAGGTGGTCCAGCGGGAGAATTGAGCCTTTCCCCTGCCGGCCGGGCCTTGTTCCCGGGGGGATCTTGGCCGATCATGACCGGGTCCCCCTCCGCGTCCCCCGACACGGGAGCCCAGCCATGTCCAAGATGAAAAAGATTCTCCTCGTCGCCCTGGAGATGGAGAAACAAGCCAGGGATTTCTACGAAGACCAGGCCCGCCGCGCCGCTCCGGGACCGGTGAAGAGCACCCTGGAATGGCTCTCCCGGTGGGAGAAGGAACACGTGGACTTGATCGCGCGGCACATGGAGGGAGCGGGAGGCGAGGTTCCCGCCACCGAAGAGGCCCCACCCCCTGT
>CAYQBW010000758.1:0-1747 GCA_964415725.1 uncultured Planctomycetia bacterium | reverse complement strand
GGGTAAGGGAGGTCTCCTTCCACCAGGCCGCCAGGTCGAGGCTCCACCACCCGGGGGGAAGCAATTCCTTTTCCAGGACAATAGCCGCGGCGCACTCTCCTTGGCGGGCGGCGGCCAGACGTTCCTCTTCCTTTTCCAGGGAGAGCACGGTTCCCCTTCCCAGGGCGAGGAAGGCCGCCAGGGCGGACGTGGACCAGTCGTGGGGGGCCGCCAGGGGCGTTTTCCTGAAGGCTCCCCGGGAAATTTCCTGTGGGGCGGAAACCCACGGCCCTTCCCCCGGCTCCCGGGCGATGGGAAGGCGCCCGGAAGGAAGCCAGTCCTCCCCGGCGGCCGCCCAGGCCACGATCCCCGCCGCCCAGAGCCTTTCTCCCGCGGGAGGAGCCGTTCCGGGGGGAAGGACGAGGATGGACAGGTCCGCCGGCAGGATTTCCTCCAGGGGCCCAAGCTCGGGATCGGCCGCCAGGGAAACCCGCCCGGTGGGGGTCATCTTCCTTCCCTTTCCCGGGAGACCAGGACCTTCACTTCCTCCACTTCCATGGTCCAGACCCGCTCGCCCCGGCGGGACCTCTCCACCAGGTAGGGGTGCCTGTAAGGGCCGATCTCCCGGTAGTCCTGGAAAGTGTCCCGGACTCTTCCTCCCGGCAGGAAGTGGTCCATGATTCGGACCAGCCCGTTTTGGGGGTCGATGGAGAGGTAGAGAGCCTTGGGTCCGGGGGGACCCAAAAGGATCCGCACGAGGGAAACCCCCTGGAATTCCTCCTCTCCCACCACGAGGGCCCGGGCCCGGGAAGGCTCGACGCGGGACAGGAGCCAGAGGGGGTCGCTCTCCAGGTCGCCCTTCAACAACTTCACGCTCTCTTTGGGCATGGGCAGAGTCTTCCCGCCGGATTCCATCTTTCCTTCCTCCGAACCGGCGGGGAGCAGGAACCGGACCCGCGTTCCCAGGACCTCCCGGGTCCGCTCCAGGCTCGTCCCCGAAATCTTCCATTCCTGGGACTCCCTGAACCCGTTGGCCCACTCGAAGACGGCCTTCAGCCGGATTCCTTCCAGGTTCTTCATGGCCTCCCGGCCCCCCAGGGCGAGGACCGCCTTGGCCAGAAGGGCCCGGGCCCGGGCGGTTTGCTCCGGGCCGGGTTTTTCCGGGGGAGGCTGGACGGGAGGCTTCCCCGCCCCCGGAGGTTCCGGTTCGCCGGAGATGACGATGGCCTTGGCGAAGGCCGATCCCTTGCGGGCCTCCTTGGGGCCCTGGGCGAGGATCCAGGCCCGGTTGGGCAGGAAGGCCGGGGCGGCGCTTCTCAAGTCGGCCAGGCTCGTCCGGACCAGGGCGTCCCTCAGGGCCTGGAGAGGCTGGGAACCCTGGGCCACCCCCCCGGGGGTGGCGGCCACCTGGAGCAGCCTGGGAAGGAGAAGGGAGGGTTCCCTGCAGGTCAGGGCCTCTTCCGAGAGAGCCCCGAGCCGGGCCCTTTGGGCCTCGGTTGCGGTGATCGGGGTTTGTGTAAGGCTTCCCAGGACGTCCACCATGATCTCCAGGGCGCGGGGAAGGGCCCGGGGGGGGACGCCTTCCACCTGGAAGATCTTCAAGGCCAGGTTGGGGGCGAGAAGGAGCACCCTGCTCCGATAAGAGAGGAAGGGGACGCCTCCGGCCTCGAGGGCGGCGGGAAGCCTGCCCACGCCCCTGTCCCCGGAAATGGTCCGGGAGAGGACCCGGATGGGACCCCACCAGGCGGAGCTGAGAGAGCCCAGGGGG
>CAYQBW010000757.1:0-1750 GCA_964415725.1 uncultured Planctomycetia bacterium | reverse complement strand
GCAGTGAGCTTTCTCTCATCGTCGTGCGTGAGGGAGACCTGGTTTTCGTCTACCGCAACCGCTGCCCCCATACAGGCATCAACCTGGAATGGCAGCCGGACCGGTTCTTCGACCTGGGTGGTGCCTTCCTGCAATGTGCCACTCATGGTGCGCTGTTCCGTCCCGAGGACGGCTACTGCGTGCGCGGCCCCTGTGCCGGGGACAGCCTGGAATCCGTCTCCGCCTGGGTTATCGAGGGGCAGGTGGTCGTGGACGCATGAGCCGCCTGGGGCAGCATTTTTTTCGCCGGGATGCCGTCACCGTTGCCCGGGATCTGCTGGGGAAGCGCCTGCTGCGAAGCTACCGAGGGAATACCCTGGCGGGGCTGGTCATCGAGACCGAAGCCTACCTGGGTGAGGAAGACACCGCCTGTCATGCCTCGAAGGGCTGCACCGCCCGTACCCGGGTCATGTATGGTCTGGCGGGGCACTACTACGTCTATCTTATCTATGGCATGTATCACATGCTCAACATCGTCACCGGGGATGAAGGGCATCCGCAGGCCGTCCTCATACGCGCCCTGCAGCCCCTTCGGGGGCTGGAGCTCATGCAGGAACTGCGTGGCGGCGTGACTGACAAACATCTCTGTAACGGCCCCGGCAAGCTGTGCCAGGCTCTGGCCATCGACAGGTCACTCAATGAAATGGCAGTGGATGGAGATCAGCTGTGGCTGGAAGATGGGCCGAAGGTGGATGAAAAAGCTGTTCTCGCCGGACCACGGGTAGGTATTGGCTACGCCAGCCTGAAAGACCAGGAAAGACCCTGGCGTTTTGTCTTGCAACTCATCCCCTGAACCGCAGGTTGGGCTTCAGCCCAACGGGCGAAGGGTCGGATTGAAATCCGACCTACAAGAACTCCGCCGCCTTCCTCGTTCGGACCCGTAGGTTGGGCTTCAGCCCGACAGGCGAAAGGAAAGGGTCTGATTGAAATCCGACCGACAAGAACCGCAGTGGGTCAAATTCCCCCATGAGCTCTTCAGATCCAGTCCCTGGGTTTCAAAAATACCTCATACAGCACCGCCTCTGGTGTGCCTGGCTCCGGCTGCCAGTCATAGCGCCAGCTGACCAGGGGGGGCAGGGACATGAGAATGGATTCTGTGCGCCCGCCGGACTGCAGGCCGAACAGGGTGCCCCGGTCGTAGACCAGGTTGAATTCCACGTAGCGGCCACGGCGGTAGAGCTGGAAGTTCCTTTCTCTTTCACCAAAAGGCATATCCTTGCGCTTCTCCATGATGGGCAGGTAGGCATCCAGGTAGCTGTCACCCACAGACTGCATGAAGGCGAAGCTTCGTTCGAACCCCCACTGATTCAGGTCGTCGAAGAACAGGCCGCCGATACCCCGGGGTTCGTTACGGTGCTTCAGGAAGAAGTATTCATCACACCATTGCTTGTAGCGGGGATAGATATCCGGGCCAAAGGGTTCGCAGGCGGACTTTGCCGTGCGGTGCCAGTGAACGGCGTCTTCCTCGAAGCCGTAATAAGGGGTGAGATCATAGCCGCCGCCGAACCACCACACCGGATCCTCGCCGGGTTTTTCCGCGATGAAGAAGCGCACGTTGGCATGGGAGGTGGGCACGTAGGGATTGCGGGGATGGATGACGAGGGACACGCCCAGGGCCTCGAAGCTGCGGCCGGCCAGTTCCGGACGGGCGGCCGTGGCGGAGCCGGGCAGCCGGTCGCCATGGACATGGGAGAAGTTCACACCCGCCTTC
>CAYQBW010000756.1:0-1755 GCA_964415725.1 uncultured Planctomycetia bacterium | reverse complement strand
GAGCCGCGTTGGCCACCTGGTGCAAGTCCTTGTGCCAGGGATAGGGAACCACCACGGCGGGGAGGCGGGCCGCCGCCACCTCCCCCATGGTCATGGCCCCTCCCCGGCAGACCGCCAGATCCGCCGCGGCGAAAGCCATCTCCATGGCCCTGAGGTAGGGAAAGACCTTGGCCCGCATCCCCCCGGCCTTCCAGGCCTCCTCCACCTCCTCCTTCATGGCGGGCCCCGAGACGTGCACCACCTGGGTCTCCCTGGGGATGCCTCCCGGAGAAGAAAGCAAGGCCGGAAGGGCCCGGTTCAACGCCTGGGCCCCCATGCTTCCACCCATGACGAGGAGCACCGGTCCCCCTACCGGATCCAGGCCCAGGCTCTCCAGGGCTTCTTCCCGTGTGGGCAAATCCAGGAAAGATGGCCGCACGGGGATGCCCGTGACCTTCCTCCTCCCGGGGCGGAAGAAGCGTGCCGTGGAGGGATAGCCCAGGTAGACCTTCCGGGCGAAGGGGGCCAGGAACCGGGTGGTCTTTCCGGGAAGGGCGTTGATCTCGAGAAGGTAGAGGGGCCGGCCCAGGGCGCGGGCCATGAAGGCGGCGGGGAGCCCGATCCGGCCTCCCAGGACCAGGACCCCCAGAAGTCGGGAAGACTCGGCGGCCCTCTGGAGGCGGAAGAAGGCCCGGGGGAGGCGGGCCAGGATCCGGAAAGGCGAACCCTCCAGGTCCAGGGCGACTCTCTCCCAGGGCGCGCCGGCCAGCACCCGGTCCTCAACGGGGCGTGTGCCCGTGACCAGGAGAGGACGCAATCCTCCTTTGCGGAAAAGCTCCTCCGCCAGGACCAGGCCGGGGATCAAGTGCCCTCCCGTGCCTCCCCCGGCGAGAAGAAGGGTCCTCTCCTCCTTGCTCACCTCCCGCCTTTCACCCGGGGGAGAACCTGTCTCCGGAAGGGAAGAAGGATGCGCTGGCCCACCCTGAGGTGCGAGCCGTCTCCCAGGGAGGGATTGGCCTCCAGGATCAGGGGAACGGCCCTGACCGTCCCGTAGTGCCGCTGGGCGATCCGTCCCAGGATGTCTCCCTTCCGGACCGTATAGAAGGACCCGGCCCGGGGATGGGGGCGGGACCTCCGCGGGGCGGCCTCGGACCCGGGATCGGCCGCGCCGCGCCCGGGGAGAACCGCCCTTTTCCCCGCGCGGGCCCGGGGAAACCGGGCGAAGAGAGCGGGATCGGACTCCTTGAGGCTGATCCCTCCCCTTTCCACGGCCAGGTCCCGGGAGATCTCCGGGCTTTCCCCCCAGAGAGAGATCCCCAGGATGACGACGATCAGGAAACAGAGGGCAAGCACACCATACCTCTCCACGTTCGCCACGTTCCCTCCCTTCCATGTCAAGAAACCCGCGCGCTCCCCGCCCGGTCCGGGGGCGCCTTGGGCCCGCGCGACGGACCGGAGCAACCCCACCGAGCCCAGGGCGAAACAGAGGCTGGACCCCCCCGAACCGAGCAGGGGGAAATCGATGCCCTTGGCCGGGGCCAGGGCGGTGTTGACCGCCACGTGCGCCAGGGCCTGGAAGAAAATGCTGAAGACCGCGCCGAAGGCCACGAGCCCCAGGAAGGGATCCCGCGTCCTTCCCGCCACCTGGAAACCCTGGTAAGCGAAATACCCGATGAGGAAGAGGACCAGGGCGCCTCCCAGGAACCCCAGCTCCTCCCCCACCACGGAAAAGATGAAGTCGTTCCCGCACTGGGGCAGGTGCCCAAGCTTCATGAC
>CAYQBW010000755.1:0-1761 GCA_964415725.1 uncultured Planctomycetia bacterium | reverse complement strand
AAAAGAAGAAGAGGATCCCTCCTCCGGAAGTGGACCTGGAACACCTGGAACCCCTGGACTTCCCGGCGGGCACGCCCGATTCCCTCAAGGAGAAAATCAAGTCCCTGGCCCAGGACGCCTTCGACGTCTGGGGCGGAGCCCGGCAGAACCGGGCCATCGCCAAGCTCATCGAGATCGGCTACCCGGCCGTCCCCATCGTGATCAACAAGATCATCAAGCTGGATTACATGAAAAAAGACGACGTGGAACTGGGCCAGGTCCTCTTCCGGCTCCTCACGGACATGTGCAACGGCCAGGGCCTGGAGTTCAAAGGGGAGTTCGACGAGGTGGAGAAGAAGGACCCCTGGGACTGCGAATACGACATCCGCTGGAACCGGGCCGCCGCTTATAAGTGGTACCAGTACTGGAAGAAGTACGGCGACACCAAGGAAAACTGGGAAAAGCATATCGCCTTCAAGAAAAAAAGGAAGTAGATCCCGCCGGAGAGACGGCGCTTCGCGCCGTCTCTCCGATATCCCCTACCCGGCCCTCCAGGCTACGCTCCCTCCCACCACCACGGCCAGGGTCTTCGCTTCCCCGATCTCCTCCAGGGGGCAGGCCAGGAGGTCCTTGTCCAGGAGGGTGAGGTCGCAGGAGAAACCCCGCTCCAGTCTGCCGCAGACCTTCTCCTCGAAGGAGGCCTCCGCGGCCCAGGTCGTGAAGAGGTCCATGGCCCCTTCCCGGGACAAGGCCTGGTCCGGCCTCCGCCCGCCCCCTCCCGTGACGGCCGCGAAGATCCCCAGGACCGGCTCGGGCGGCTCCACGGGAAAATCGGACCCCCCGGCGGGCCTCAAGCCCGCCCGGACTGAATCCGCCACGCCGTAGGAGACCCTCCAGCGCCCCTCCCCCAGGATCTCCCGCGCCCACGCACCCCCGCCGACACGGTCCGCCGGCTGGAGGGAGGGAAGGATCCCCAGGGCCTTCATCCTCTCCAGGTGACCCGGCCTTCGGGTCTGGGCATGCTCGACCCGGAAACGAAGGGGGTTCCCCCCTCTCTCCCGGAGGGCCCGCTCGTATCCCCGGAGAACCACCTCCAGGGCCCGGTCCCCGATGGCGTGGGTGCAGAGCTGGAAGCCCCTTTCCAGGCAGGCTCCCGCCCAAAGGCTCACCTCCTCCTCGTCCAGGAGGAGGAGTCCCCGGCCGCTTCCCCCACCCCCTTCCAAAGGCTCGAACATGGCGGCGCTTCTGGAGCCCAGGGAACCGTCGGCGAAAAGCTTCAAGGCCCGGGCCTGGAAGAGGTCTCCCGGCCTCCCCTGGGGTTCCCAGGGAATCTCCCCGGGGGATGCGCCTTTTTCGGGCAGGCGCATGGCATAGACCCGCAGGCGGAGCTTCCCCGACCGGGCCAGGCCCGCCAGGACCTCCGCCTGGAGAGAGGAGACCCCGGCCTCGCCCGCGGCGGTGAGCCCGGCCCGGAGGCACCGCTCCTGGGCCGCCAGGAACCGGGCTTCCTCCTCCTCCCGTCCCGGAGGGGGAAGCACCTTCTCCACCAGCACCATGGCCCGGTCCACCAGGACTCCCGTCAGGCTCCCGCCGGCTCCCCTCAGGATCTTTCCCCCCGGCGGGTCCGGCGTCTCCCGGCCCAGGCCGGCCAGGGCCAGGGCCTTCCCATTGGCCAGGCCCGCATGGCCGTCCCTTCGGACGAGCCATACCGGGTTTTCCGGCGCGACCCGGTCCAGGTCCCCTGCCCCGAGCGTTCCTTCCCCCTTCCACTCCGCCTCGTCC
>CAYQBW010000754.1:0-1764 GCA_964415725.1 uncultured Planctomycetia bacterium | reverse complement strand
GCAGTGGATGGCCCTGGCGCTCCGGGAAGCCGAGCGGGCCCTGGAAGAGGACGAGGTCCCCGTGGGCTGCGTGGTGGTCCGGGGGGAGAGACTGCTCGGGAAGGCCCACAACCAGGTGGAGCGCCTGAGGGATCCCACGGCCCACGCCGAGGTCCTGGCCTTGACCCAGGCCGCGGCCGCCCTGGACGATCCCAGGCTCACAGGCTGCGAACTCTTCGTCACCTTGGAGCCCTGCTTCATGTGCGCCGGGGCCTGCGTTCTGGCCCGCCTGGACCGGGTGGTCTTCGGCGCCCGGGATCCCAAGTTCGGGGGCTGCGGCTCCCTCCTGGACGTGCCCGCCACGCCGGGGCTCAACCACGCCCTCCAAGTGGAGCAAGGGCCCCTGGGTGAGGAAGCCGCCGCTCTCCTCAAAGCCTTCTTCCGTGGAAGGCGTTGATCTGGCAAGATACCCTTTCGACCGGAGAGGTGCCGGAGCGGCTGAACGGGGCGGTCTCGAAAACCGCTGTCGGGGTAACCCGACCGGGGGTTCGAATCCCCCCCTCTCCGCCAGCTAGAAAGCTTTCCGGGAAAGATCGTGGTTTCCCGGTTGATTGGTTGGGTTTGGAAGCCGAATTCATTGTCGTTTGGAGAGGTGTCCGAGTGGCTTAAGGAGCACGCTTGGAAAGCGTGTGGGCGGGAAACTGCCTCGGGGGTTCGAATCCCCCCCTCTCCGCCAGACCGGCCCGGAGTCCGCGCCAGGGGCTCCGGGCCTTTTTCCCCTGAACCCCACTGGGTGGGCGAGCAGGGAGACGGATTGAAAACATGGTCGTGCAGCCGGGGCGGTAGCGGTGCCCTGAACCCGAAATCCGCTTTACGCGGGGGTGATGCCGCGCAGAGGGCTCTTCCCGGCCGAAGGAGGCCTTTGGACCGGGCGTCGAAGGCCGGGTCCCATGCAATGGGGCGGTGCGAACCTGGTCAGGCCCTGACGGGAGCAGCCATAAGCATGCGGTCCCATGTGCAGTGGGGGCGCCTGGCTGGAGCCCGGGACGCTGGTCTTCTTTTTCCGGGAGGGTTCGAAGCGCGGCGCACGACCTCTTTTTCCTCACCAGGCGGGGATCCATGACCTATCAGGTGCTGGCCAGGAGGTTCCGGCCCAAGACCTTCGAGGAGGTGGTGGGCCAGGAAGGCGTGACGGGAACTCTCGTCCAGGGGCTCAAGTCCGGGAGGATCGCCCACGCCTGGCTCTTCGCCGGCCCAAGAGGCGTGGGAAAGACCACCACCGCCCGGATCCTGGCCCGGGCCCTGAACTGCGAAAAGGGCCCCACCCCGGAGCCCTGCGGGGTCTGCCCGGTGTGCAAGGACTTCCTGGCGGGGCGGGACCCGGACGTGGAGGAGATCGACGGAGCCTCCAACCGGCGCATCGAAAACGTCAGGGAGCTCCGGGAGAGGGTCTCCTACAAGCCCCTCCGGGGAAGCTACAAGGTCTTCATCATCGACGAAGTCCACATGCTCACCCGGGAGGCCTTCAACGCCCTTCTGAAGACCCTGGAAGAGCCCCCTCCCCACGTGATTTTCATCCTGGCCACCACCGAGCCCCACAAGGTGCCCGAGACCATCAGGTCCCGCTGCCAGGTTCTTACTTTTCACCGGATCGGGCCGAAGGAGATCGCCGCCCGGCTCGCCCAAATCTGCAAGGCCGAAAAAAAGAAGATCTCCGCGGAGGTGCTCTCGGAGATCGCCGCCTCCGTCCGCGGCGGAATGCGGGACGCCGAAAGCATCCTGGAG
>CAYQBW010000753.1:0-1777 GCA_964415725.1 uncultured Planctomycetia bacterium | reverse complement strand
CCTCCTCTTCCCCCGGGAGGCCCGGGGCGTTGGGGGGTTTGCCCCGGAGCAGGTTGAGCTGGTGGCGGAGCACCTCCACCCGGGACTCCACGGGAGGAACCTGGGAGAGGAGGGAGGCCAACTGCTGGCTTTGCTGGGATACGTCCAGGGCCGTGGCCAGCCCCTGGCCGAAGCGGCGCTTCACCAGGTCCAGGAGAGCCCGGCTGGTTTCGATCTGGGACCTGAGAAGCCGGACCTGGGCCCGGGCTTCCCGGAGCTGGAACCAGGCGTCCGCCGCCTGGGCGGAGAGGCTCATGGCCATAGCCTCCAGGTCCTTTCGCGAAGCCCCCATCTCCAGGAGGGCCGCCGACCGCTGGTCCCTGAGCTTGCCCCAGAGGTCCAATTCATAAGAGGCGGCGGCGCTCAAGGTGTATTGGTCCGTGGTGAAGGAGAAATTCCCGAAGGCCCCGCCCCCCAGAAAGGTCTGGTGGGTCCTGGAGACGTTTCCCGAAATCTGGATCGACGGCCAGAGAGGGGCGCCCGCCTTCTTGGCGAGAGCCCGGGCCTGCTCGAGCCGGGCCCAGGCACCCCGAAGGTCCAGGTTGTCCGAAAGGGTGGCCTGGATCATCTTCTCCAGGCCCGGGTCGCCGAAGTCCTTCCACCAGGGATCGGGGGAAGGAAGCCCCTTGGCGCCCCCGCTGAAACGGCGGGGCGCCTCCACGGGCGGCAGGGGATCCTTCTCGACGGAGTGGATCCGGCACCCCCCCAGGGGGAGAAAGGCCGAAACCATCCCGAGAAAGACCCAGGTCCTCACTTCTTCGCCCTCTCGTGGAGCCCCGCCACTACCTTGTCCAAAAGGCGGGTCAAGGTCTTCATTTCCTTCTTGTCCAGGGGCGCCACAAGGGAAGTCACCCGGGAGACGTGCTTGGGAAGCATCCTCCCCAGGCTCTTCCTTCCCTTGGGCGTGAGCCGGACCCGGAGGCGGCGCCGGTCTTCCTCGTGGGGGATCCTCTCCACCAGGCCCTCTTTCTCCAGCCCGTCCAGAAGGCCCGTGATCGTGGCCCGCGTCACCTTGGCCCCCTTGGCCAGCTCGGAAGGGCTGGCCTCCCCCTGGGGAGAGCGGTTGAGAAGCATGAGCACCGAGAAGCGCCCCCGGGAGAAGCCGTAGCTCTGGATCTGGGCCTCGTGGGCCTCCAGGAGATCCTGGGCGGCGGTGAGCAAGGCCAGGGTGGCCTCCACGGCGTCCAGGTCCAGGCCCGGAAAATGGTCCGCCAGGACCCGAAGGGCCTCTTTTCGGGGCAGGTCCCTGAGGAAAAGCATGGTCACCTCCAAGTCAGTAGGCGCCTAACTATTAGCCCCCTTATCCTTTTTCGTCAAGAGGGGACCCCATTTTGCACATCTCTTTGCGAGGGAGTCCCCCTGCTCTACAGCGTCACCGAAACGTCCACCTTCCCTTCCCGGCCCAGGATGCCCACGGTCACGGCCGATCCGTTGCGGAGGACTTCCAGGTCCACCCTCCCCCCGGGAACCTCCAGCCCGATCAACGGGGGACTCTCCAAAAAGGGCGGAAGGAAAGGCCTGTCGAAGTGCACCCTGGAGTGGAACCCGTCGATCCTCAACCCCAGGCAGGCCTGGAGAAGGAGATAGGGAGCGGCCGTGGCCCATGCCTGGGGGTTGCAGGCCACGGGATAGAGGGTGGGCCCTTCCCCCTCTCTTCTTGGAAAACCGCAGAAAAGTTCGGGAAGCCGGCCCAGGTCCACGTAGAGGGAGGCGTCGAAGAGCCCCCCCAGAATCACCC
>CAYQBW010000752.1:0-1780 GCA_964415725.1 uncultured Planctomycetia bacterium | reverse complement strand
GACTTGACCGGGCCCGTCCCCGCGGCCGTTCCGTCGGTCACCCAGGGTCCTTTGCAGGCGCCCCCCTGGAAAGGCCAGAAAAGCGCCCGCCCCCTTCCCAGGGGAATGCCCCAGACATGCCTCCTGAAAGGCCGTGGAATGGGCGCCATCCCCTGGAAAGCATAAGATCCCACGCGCCGGACGCTCCGGGCCGTACCCTCGGTCCGGAAAAGTCCGAACTTCCCCGGAGGAAGGCTTTTGTCCCTTCCCAGGAAGAAAACGCGGCCCTCCGCTCGGAAAGGACACCGGAACCCGCCGCTCTTCGCCCCCGGAAAGAGGTCGACCAGGCGGGCCGTCCCGGCCTTCGTTCCGTCGGTGATCCAGGGTTCCTTTCCGAGAAAGGACTTTTTGTCTTCCCCCTCGAAGAGGATCTTGTCCCCCAGCCGGACCAGGTTGGCGGCGTGGGTGAGTTCGGGAGCGAGAAGTTTCGTTCCCGCCGAACTCCCGTCCGTAACCCAGAGAGAGGACTTCCCGCCCCCTGCAGCGGCGGTGAATACGGCCGACCTGCCCAGGGGGACGCATTCCTTGAACCATCCCGACACAACCCCCGGGAAAGTATCCGCCAGGAGATGAGTCCCATTGGCCGTTCCGTCCGTAACCCAGGGCTCCCACCCGTTCTTGTCCGTCCAGGCCGCGAAGAGGACCTTGTTTCTGAAGGGCACGGGCCGGAGGAATCCGCCCCTGAAGGGGAAGAAACAACGCGTTCCGGCGGCGGTCCCGTCGCTTCGCCACAGGCCCTTCACCTTTCCGGAATCTCCCGAGAAGAAGATCCCGAAAGGCCCCGGAAGGAGTTCGCTCATACCGGAAAACTCCAGGGGGGAGACTCTCCTGGTGCCCCTGCGGGTTCCATCGGTGACCCAGAGCTCCCTGGATTTCCTGCCGTCGCCCTTGGATCCGGCCTGGAACCAGGTCTTCCCCAGGAACCCCGTGAAACCCTCCGGGTAGGAACAGGCCGTGACGACTTGCCTGTTGATCTCCTTGAGAAGCCCTGTCCCCCTTGGGGTTCCGTCGCTCCAGAAGAGTTCCCGGCCAAGGCTCGGGTGGACCCCGGAGTAGAGGATCCTCCCTCCCAGGGGCGTCATGAACCAGGGTTCCGTGGGACCCGGCCCGCCGGGGGCGGCGTCCACGCAGAACGTGCCCTTGCCCGTTCCATCGGTGCGCCAGAGAGTGAATCCCGTGCCGCGGGGACCCATGACGAAGGCCCGGAAGAAAATATAGTTCATCCCCCCAACCGGGTCGAACCAGTCATAGGCCGGGAAAACCCCCTCCGGGACGGCCTTGAGGGTCCCCGCCGGGGTCCCATCGGTGCTCCAGAGGCTCGGCTTGTGGGAAGGGTCGCTCCCCTGCCTCGCGCTGAACCAGACCTTTCCCTTCCAGACGACGGGCCTCAAGAACCCATGACGGAAATCCGTGGTAATCCTACGGAGGAGGATGATCTTCCCGGTGACCGTGTCGAAGGCATAGGGGTTTTCGCCCAGGTTGGCATGGGACGGCGCGCCGAAAACGACCCGGCTCCCCAGGAGGAGGGGAGTGGTCCAGGGCCTCCCGTTGAACGGAAGGGCGGCGACCCGGACCGCCTTTTTGCCGCCGGTCTCCCAGACGGCCCACCCCCCTGAATCCACGGCGCAGAACCAGGCCTTTCCCCCCGCTCCCACGGGATGGGCGCAATCCCCGTCCTGGAACTTGGTGAAGTCCCTCAGTTGAAAAGTTCCCTTGGCCGTTCCGTCGGAGACCCAGGCTT
>CAYQBW010000751.1:0-1783 GCA_964415725.1 uncultured Planctomycetia bacterium | reverse complement strand
GTACCTGGGCGATCCCTTGGGGAAGGCCACGGGGGCCCCGTCCTGGCCGTTCCCCTTCTTCAAGGCCCCCGTGCCCCCGGCGCCGCCGCCGCAGTTGGAGAGCCCGCCCCTGCCGGGGATGACGCTCATCCCGTTCTGCACGGGTGCGTTCCCCCCGTTCACCTCGATCCTCCCGTCGATCTGGGCCAGGCCGCGGACCAGGATCTTGGGCACATTGGACCCCTTGAACCGGATCGTGAGCCCCTTGGGAACGATGAAGGTTTCGAACTGGAAGACGCCGTCGGTGACGGTGATGTCCTGGCCCGTCAGGGTGTATGCGCCCTTGACGGTGATCGAGTCGGTGTTGATCTCCAGGATCCCGCCTTTGGGCTCCACGCCGACGAACATGTTCTTGTCGAAGGGGCCCAGGATCCCGCTGCCTCCCACGGCTCCGGGAGACAGGTTCGTGGGTCCCCAATTGGCGCCCGAGGCGTCCGGGTCCAGCATGTTCGTGTTCTTGAAGTCCTCCGCCATCTCCACCATGGCGGCCCCCATGTCCTTGACCCGGAAGGTGAAGGTCTGGGCCTTGGCGGGTTTGCCCGCCAGGTCCCGGATTTCACCCTTGACCCGGACTTCCACGAGGGAATTGGAAGGGAGAAGGATCGTGGGCTTCAGCGTGAGCTGGACCTTCTGGGAAACCGGGTCGGCCTGGGCGAAACGCTTGCACTGGACAAGGGTGGGGATTCCGCCGCCCATGCTCACGTAGACGTCCACCGCCGTGGGGTTGGTGACGGTGCTCATGGCCAGGAGTTCGGAAAATTCCAGGACGATCAGGGTGTCGGGTTCCACGTCCTTGGTCTTCTTGGGCACCACGAGCCTGGCCTCGGGGGGAGCGTTGTTGGGGTCGATCACCCCCTGGGAAGCAGTGAGGTTGCAAAGAAGTCCCCTGTAGAGCTTGAACCCGTTGGAGGACCGGATGGTGTCGCCCCCCTCGTCCTCGCCGGGGATATGGAGGGTGTAACTCTCCCCCCGTTCGAACCCGAAGGAGGTCTTGTTGGAACTCACCACGACAGAGGGGGTGAAGACCACTACGTTGTCCCGCACCAGGAACTCCCCGGAAGGTCGCTTCCCCGTGCTGGTCTTGATGGAGAAGGTGGAGGTGTTCACCGACGAAGGGTCCACCCTCCGGTTGAAGGTCATGATCAACTGCTGGTTCACGGCGATCACCGTGACCCCGCACCCTCCCCCGGTGCACCCCAGGTTGCAGCCGGTAAGGCAGAAGCTCCCGGCCGGGGCGCCGGCGCAACTGCCCGCCGCTCCCGCCACCCGGGAAGAACCGGACCCCCCGCTGGAGCAGGAGAAGAAGAGGGCCAAGGCAAAAAGACCAAGGAAGCCGGGAAGTCGAAGCTTCATCAGGAACCTCGCGTGTTCAACCTGTAGGGTCCACCCTCCCCTCGAAGGCGAGGGACTCAACCTTTCCACTATATAAAGCCCTGGGGCCTTTGAAAAACACTGCTTGCCCCGGCGGGAAGAATCGTAAAACCTTCCCGCAGGAGAACCAGGAAAGTTCCGGGTTGGTACGGTCTTCGCAGGAGACCGAACCCGGGAGGCACGAGTCAGCAATCCTTGTGCCACCCGTTCCCCGGCCTTTCCAGGCGTTCAAGTTTACCTCAGAATGGCTTTTCCGGCCCGGCTCGCCGGGAGGGGAAGTGCGATATCGGCCATAAGCTGTGCGGAATCGCCCATGAACAAACCCGACTCTCTTCGGCCTTCCTCTGCTCCTTCCCCCGGGGAGTCCCAGGCC
>CAYQBW010000750.1:0-1784 GCA_964415725.1 uncultured Planctomycetia bacterium | reverse complement strand
CTTCTCCTGGTCTTCGTCGTAATACATGGTCCGGGAGGCGTCGGCGTCGCGGAAGTAGAGCCTTGCCCTCCAGTGGGCGGGGTCCTCCCGGAGAACCATGGAAAAACACCGGGCCGCCTCGTCGTATCGGCCCAGATCCTCGTAGAGAACCCCCAGGTTCATGAGGGCCTCCATGTAGACCGGCCTGAGCGACGCCGCCCTCTCGTAGAGCTCCAGGGCCGCCTCCTCCTCGCCCCGCCGGTCCAGCTCCCTGGCCAGGGCGAAGAGCGCCTTGGGGTGCTGGGGGTCCAGCTGGAGGGCCTGGTCCCAGGCGTCGATTGCGCCCTGGTGGTCTCCACGCATCTCCCGGAGCAACCCCAGAAAGTAATACCAGTCCGACGTCCCCTCGATGTGCCGGCCCATCTCCAGCTCGCGCTCGAGAAGGTCCGGGTCCTTGAAGGAGGCCGTGAGCTCCAGGTAGGCCACCCGCACGTCGTGGTCCTCGGGGGTCAGGGCCAGGGCCCCCTCGAGAGTCTTCTTGGCCTCGTCCACCCGCCCGGCCTTGAAGAGGGCCTTCCCCAGAAAGAAGCGGGCGTAGGGCCTCTCCGGGTCCACCCGCCCCAGGACCTCCAGGGCCTCGTCGTTCCTGCCCAGGATGAAGAGCCCCACTCCATGACGCAAGAGCGTATCCTCGTCCCGGCCCTCCCGGTCCCTGGCCAGGGCCTCCAGGGCCTGGGCGAAGCGGACCTTGACTTTGGGCGCGGAATAGACCGCGCTCTTCAAGTCCTTGGCCCAGGCCGGGCTGATGGGATCGAACAGGAGGATGTCCTGGGGGGACCGGCTGGTTTCTTCCACGGAGGCGCTGCCCTCGATCATATCCCTTCCGACCTTGTTCAAGGCGTGTTTCCTGCGAAGGCCTCACCGGACTTGCCACGGAAGGCCCGTAAAGGGCGGGGATTCTAGGAACTTGGACCTTCTCGTGTCAAGCCGACCTGGTCCCTGTCCCCGGGAGGTAGGGTTCGCTAGAATCCTCCCCGAGCCGACTTCCGTCGCCGGCCAGGTTCCCTTTTCTCCCGGAGGTTCACGATGGATTGTATTTTCTGCCGCATTGCCAAGGGCGAGCTTCCTTGCGACGAAGTCTACCGGGACGAGCACGTCCTGGCCTTCAGGGACATTCACCCCAAGGCTCCCGTGCACACCCTGGTCATCCCCGTAGAGCACGTCTCCGATCTCAACGCGCTCCCCCAGAAGGATCCGGTCCTTGGGGGCCGCCTTCTGGCGGCGGCGGCGGAAGTGGCGCGCCGGGAAGGGGTGGCCGACCGGGGCTACCGGATCATCGTCAACTGCGGGCCGGAAGGAGGCCAGGAGGTGGGACATCTCCACCTCCACGTTCTGGGCGGGCGTCCCATGGGGCCCATGGTCTCCCGGTAAGGGATAACAAGAAGGAAAAGATCCATGCCCTACTGTCCCAAGTGCAGGGAGGAGTTCCGGGAAGGGGTGAAGACCTGCCCCGACTGCGGGGTCGAGCTCGTGGCGGAGTTGCCCCGCCCGGAAGAAGAGGAAGGCCCGGCGGAGCAGGCCGTCTTCGTGGCCACCAGCGGGCCTCACGTGGCCGAACGGGTGGAGCGGGCCTGCCGGACCGCCGGGATCCCTTGTATGCAGGTTGGGGATGAGGAGGGGCTCTCCACTTTCCAAGCACTGCTGAGCGATGCTCCCATCGAAAGGGAACCGCCGTCCCCGTTCAGACTTCAGCGGCCCCAGGGCTGCCTGCAGCACCAGCTCATTGGACGTCCGGTCCAGTAGGC
>CAYQBW010000749.1:0-1786 GCA_964415725.1 uncultured Planctomycetia bacterium | reverse complement strand
GGGTTATTTCCAGGACGCATCCGAGGTGGAACCCCTCCCGCCGCATACGGGCCTGGTCCGCAGGATCACCGGGGGCCTGGCCATCCACCACGTCCATGAACTCACCTGGGGGCTTGTCCTCCCGGAAAGCAGGCTCCCCGGCCCCATCGAGGAGTCCTACCGGGCCCTTCACGAGGCCCTGATCGAGGCGATCCACTCCCTGGGCGCACGGGGAGTCCACCTCCGGGAAGGAGAAAGGCTTCTCTCCGACCGGGAAGGCTTCACCCCCTGGTGTTTCGAGAAGAGCAGCCACCTGGACCTGGTCTGGGAAGGCCGGAAACTGGCCGGCTCCGCCCAGAGAAGGACGGGGGGAAGGCTTCTCCACCACGGGTCCCTGCCCCTCCAGGCCAACCCTTCCACCCCGGAGAGCGCCTGGGTGAGCCTGGCGGCGGGAAGGGAGGTGACCTTCGAAGAGACGGCCCGGGCCTTCGCCAAGGCCATGGAGACCACTTTCGGGATCCGCCTGGAGCCGGGGGGACTTCTTCCGGGAGAACGGGAAAGGGCGCGCCGCCTGGCGGAGGAACGCCACGGGGCGCCGGCCTTCGTCCGGCGTCCCGTCCGGCCTTCCCGGCGGCCCGGATCCTGCGGAATCCCTCAGGAACCGCCCGCCGCCGGACCGATCAAGAAGGGGTGACGTTCCTTTCCTGAACGGCGTGCGACTCCCCGCCCGGGCGGCTCCCGAAAGAGAGGACCCATGGAACCCACCCTCATCGACATGGAGACCCTGGAAGGCCTCCTGGAAGGCCTGGTGACCATCCCCACCGTCCCCTCCACCCTGGTGGAGATCAACCAGATCCTGAACGACCCCGACGGGTCGGCCCAGGAGGCGGGGAAGGTGGTCGCCAAGGACCCGGCCGTGGCGGTCAAAGTGCTTCGCCTTGTCAATTCCGCCTACTACGCCCTGAAGAACCCGGTGAGCGACGTCTCCTTCGCCGTCTCCATCCTGGGTCTCAAGGTCCTGAAGAACCTGGTGGTCCAGGCCACGGTCCTGGAGTCCTTCGGGAGCAAGGGAAAGGCCGGAAACCTTTCGGAGGAATATCTCTGGGAGCACAGCTTCAAGGCCGCCGTGGCCGCCGCCATGATCGCCAAACACGCAAAGAAGAAACTCCAGATGATCCCGGAGGAGGCCTACACCTGCGGCCTGGTCCATGACGTGGGAAAGATCATCATGGCCGAAAACCTGGGCGCCAAGTACACCAAGGCCCTCTTCGTGGGGGGGCGCAAGAAACTCTCCGCCTCCCAGGCGGAAATGGAGGCCTTCCAATTCGACCACGCCGCCGTGGGGGCTCTCCTGGCGGACAAGTGGGGACTTTCCCCGCGGATGGTGAAGGCCCTTCGCTTCCACCACCTGCCCTGGGTCCTGGAAGAAGACCAGGATCCGGCGGACCGTTACCTGGGCCACATGCTCTCCGCCGCCGACGGCCTGGCCCGGGAGGGCCACGAAGCCAACCACCCCATGCCCCCCGGCCAGGACTGGGAGAAATCCCTGGAAACCCTCGAGATCGACGAAGAGACCCGGGCCGCCATCCTGGAAGACGTGGAAAAGACCAGCCGCGACCTGTAGGGGACGCCCGAGGGACGGGGCGAAGCCCCGGCCCGACGGTCGTCCCGCGATTCCCCCCCCAAAATGCGATGGATCCGGCCCGGATAACCCATTCCCCCCAGGCGGCGGGATGATTCCATATTCCCGGAAACCACACGGGCCGACGTTCGCCTGCGTCGCTCCGCTCCGCAGGCTCCGGCGGCC
>CAYQBW010000748.1:0-1794 GCA_964415725.1 uncultured Planctomycetia bacterium | reverse complement strand
GGGTGAAGTCGGGAAACTCCACGGGGATGTTTCCCCCGGCGAGGTCGAGACACCAGGTCACGGGGCCGATGCTGTGGGCGGGATAGAGGTCTCCGTTCCTGCCAAGGATCTCCTCCCGGCACCAGAAGCCTTCCCCGCCGTGGAGGCCGGGTTCCTGGCGGACGCCGCAAAGGGCACGGATCTCCACCTCAAGAATGGGAAGGAGTATTTCCAGGTGCCGGAACCCGACCTCGCCGGTCCGGACCCTGCCTGTTCCCTCGGGAGGCGGGGCGGGACGAAAGGCGGGACCTTTGGAGGGTATACCCTTGGTTGCCATGTGGATTCAGCGGAGGGCCGGGTCCGTCAGGCCTTGACCAGGTCCACCCCGCGGGGCCTCTTCTCCTTCCACGCCCCCCGGGTGAAATCGGGGAACTTCACGGGAACGCTTCCCCCGGCGATGGAGCGCTCCGAAAGCTCCGTCACGGCCGACCAGGCGGCGGCGTCGTATACGTCCAGGTCTGGTTGCTCCCCCTCGAGCAGGGCCTGGATGAGCCGGTAGTCCTCGATGAAGTCCATGCCCCCGTGGCCGGCGCCGCGGCTTCGGGCCTCCAGGGCCTTCCATACGGGATGGTCGAATTCACGGATGTATTTTTCCCCGTCCTCCCACTGGTCGTGGGGACTCCTCCCCTCGATGTAGACCTTGGGATCGGGGTATTTCCGGGCCAGTCCCTTGGTGCCCTGGACCAGGAAGTTGCGGCTGTAGGGACGGGGGCAGTCCGTTTCGTGGGTGATGACGATGGTTTCTCCCCGGGCGGTCTCGATGGTGGTGGTGATGATGTCGCCCAGGGCGTATTTGCGGCGGGCCTGGGGGCTTCCGGGACCGAATTTCCGGGCGGCCATGAGGTTGAGGCCCCTGGATTTCGTGGTCACGGAAACGAGGTAGTCGAACTTGTTCCCCCGGTTGATGTCCATGCACCAGGCCACGGGGCCGAGCCCGTGGGTGGGGTAGAGATCGGCGTTGCGGCGGATGGAGTGCGCGATCCGCCAGAGTCCCTCGCCCCGGTTGGAGAACTTGAGGGCCCTGAGATCGTGGAGGTAGCCCCCCTCCCCGTGGAGGAGTTCGCCCAGGAGTCCCTTCCGGACCAGGTTGAGGGTCATCATCTCGAACCTGTCGTAACAGCAGTTCTCCATCATGATGCAGTAGAGGCCCGTCCTCTCCGAGGCCTCCACGAGTTTCCAGCAGTCCGCAAGCGTCGTGGCGGCGGGAACCTCGGTGACGGCGTGCTTTCCGGCCTCCAGGGCGGCCAGGCAGACCGGCACGTGCCACCGCCAGGGCGTGGCCGTATACACCAGGTCCAGGTCCTCCCTTTCGCAGAGGCGCTTGAAATCGTATTCGCCCCTCCAGTAACCCTCGGGCCTGGGCCTGCCGGCCTTGACGCACCAATCCTGGATCCTTTCCACCTTGGCCTTGACGATGTCGCAGACCGCCCGGATCTCGGCGCCCTCGATCTTGAGGAGGTTCCGGACGTGGGCGCTCCCCATGCCCCCTACTCCCACGAAACCGATCCGCACTTTCTTGAGGGGTTTATGTCTCAAGTTTGTTTGGGCGGGACGCGCCGACCGGCCCGTGGCGCAGCCGGAGAGAACCATGCCTCCCAGGACGGCGCCTGCTCCTCCCTTGGCGGCGCGGGAGAAAAGTTCCCTTCGGTCTAAAGAATCCGACATGTCCACCTCCTGGAATCGGGGAAAAAGACCGGTGCCGAACGAAAGCCCGGGGTGGGAGAACCTATCCTTTCTTTGCTCCAGGGACAAGGG
>CAYQBW010000747.1:0-1797 GCA_964415725.1 uncultured Planctomycetia bacterium | reverse complement strand
CGGGCGGCCTGTTCTATTCCCTGGCCACGGCGGCCGCGCCCGGCGCCGGAAAGGGGGGGCTCCTTCTCTTTCGGGCCGAACTGCGTTGTCCCAAGGATATCCGCGCCCGGTTTCTCGGGGACCCGAGGAATCCGGCTCTCCGGCTATTCGTGGAGGGAAGGCTCGTCCTGGGCGGCCCGCCCGGGAAGACCGGGGAGATCCGCCTCGCCGGGGGAGGCGCCCACCCCCTCCTTCTGGCCGTCTATCTCCCGCCGGGCAGGACCCCGCCCGTCCGGTTTCGGATCTTCGAGAAGGGGCGGGAATCCCGGTCGTGCAGGATCGTGGAACCCGGCGGGTCTTCGGGTGGGCCGGGCGGACCCTGGGTCTGTCTTGGCCCCCTCCCCGCCCCGGAGGGGGCGCAAAAGGCCCTGGAGGGGGCCCGGGCCGCGGCGGAGGAAGGGAAGGCGCCCTGGAAGCCCCTTCCCCCTCTCGAGGTCCCGGTGATCGGGAGGCCCTTTACGGGGTGGATCTATCCCGAGGGGGTCCTGCTCTACGCCCTGGCGCAGCTCGCAAAAGAGACGGGAGACCGCAAATACAAGGACTACCTGGCCTCCTGGTGGGGGACGGCCCGGAGGCTTTACCCCGATTCCCTCTTCCTTGCCCGGAACGCCCCCTGGGTCCGCGGCCCCTACTGGGTCCGGTTCAAACGGCGGGCCCTGGACGACACGGGCGCCATGGGGGTGGCCGCGGCGGAGGCGTTTTTCCTGCTCGGGGACCCCTTCTGCCGGGAGACGGCCCTGGACATGGCCAGGTACGCTCACACGGAACAGACGCGCCTCCCCGGCGGGACCTTCGACAGGGTGGACGGGGCGGGAAGGATCACGCTTTGGGTGGACGACCTCTACATGGGCTGTCCCGTGATGGTCCGCAGGTGGAGGATTACCGGCGAGGCGGACTACCTGGACGACGCGGCCCGCCAGGTCCTGGGCATGGCCCGGCGCCTCCAGCGGCCCGACGGCCTCTTCATGCATGGAATGCGGCTCACCGAAAAGAAGAAGGTTCCCTGGGCCTGGGGCAGGGGAAACGGCTGGGCCATGACGGCCGAAACGGAGGTCCTGGGGGCCCTGGGGGGAAACCACCCCTTGCGGGAGAGAGTGCTCCAGGTCTACAGGCGGCACGCGGGCGGAATCCTGCCTCTCCAGTCCAAGGGGGGCATGTGGCGCCAGGTCCTGGACCTTCCCCAGTCCTGGGAGGAGACCTCCTCGACGGCCATGTTCGTTCTTTCCCTGGCCCGGGGGGTTCGCCGGGGCTGGCTGGAAGGGCCCCTGGCGGCCCGGGCGGCCCGGGCCGCCGAGGCCGGCTGGAAGGGGCTGGCCGCCCGGGTTTCCCGGAAGGGCTCGGTCCGGGGGATCTGCGTGGGCACCAACCTGGGCCGATCCTTGGAAGACTACCTGGAGCGGCCCGAGCGGGTGGACGACCTCCACGGCCTGGGGCCTGTGATCCTGGCGGGGGTGGAAGTGCGGCGCATGCGCGCTTCCCCTGGTGGAAACCGTAGATAACCCGGGGGAGCGAAGTTCCAAGACGCCGAGAGGGCATGACCAAGGTTCAAGGAAAAGTCTTCGGCCTTCGGGCCGCCGAGATCGGGGCCCTGGAAAAGCTCCTGCACCGGCGGGTCCCGCCGGCCCGGGCCCTTTCCTACGAGTTGGCCCGGGAGCTTTCGGGCCTGGCCGACGCCCTGGGACGCTCCGTGGGGGTGACCGTCGACCGGCGGGGGCGGGTAGGGGGGGTTTGGGTGGACGCGCCGGGCCGGGGTTTGCC
>CAYQBW010000746.1:0-1821 GCA_964415725.1 uncultured Planctomycetia bacterium | reverse complement strand
GCGGTGATATTGGCGACAATGGCCAGGGAGGCGCCGAAGGCGGCCCCGGAGGAGACTCCGAGGGTGTAGGGATCGGCTAAGGGGTTGAGGAGGATGGCCTGGAAGATGACCCCGGCCACGGCCAGGCCGCCCCCCACCGCGGCGGCGGTAAGAATCCGGGGCAGGCGCACGTCGAGAACCACCATTTTCGTTACCGGGTCGATGGCGCTCGAGGGGGTGCCGGTGACCGCGGCCCGGAGGATGGCGAGGATCTCGCGGGGCGAGACGCGGAGATACCCCATGCCGGCGGCCAGGACCACGACGGCCGCGAGAACCACGGCAAGGGCAGGCACGAGCCACGGCAGGGCGGAATGTTTGGGCATCGACTTCTCCAAATCAAAAAGTGATTTGAGGACAGCCCTGTTATCCACAAATTTTGGTAATCGCAAGCGATGGGCATGGCCCCGGTCCAGGGGGACATGCGGATGACCGAACAGGCAGGTCTTCTGACTTCCGCCCCTTGACGGCGGCCTTCCCATCGCCTCGATGGCGACAGTGGCATGATGGCCGTAAGGTTCCGGCATGTGCGCCGGTGGCGGTTACAGCGGCGGGCCCGTTCCCGATTTGCACGGGATTCCCTCTTTAGTACCCATGACGGGCACCTGTTCTACTCGTCCTATCTACCCGGAAACGGTGCGGGTGTCAATAGCGGGAGGTGCTTGACAACTGGGGGAAGGGGCGGTAGTTCTTCAGAAGCCAGAAGCCAGAAGCCAGAAGCCAGAAGCCAGAAGCCAGAAGCCAGAAGACAGACGTGGCCCAAGGCCCCCGTAGGGGCGGACCTGTGTGTCCGCCCTCGTTCCGGCGGGCAGAGGGTAGTGGGCGGTCGGCAGTCAGAAGTCAGAAGTCAGAAGACAGAAGTCAGACGTGGTCCAAGGCCCCCGTAGGGGCGGACCTGTGTGTCCGCCCTCGTTTTTCAGAAGACAGAGATGCCCCCCGGCCCCCGTAGGGGCGACCGGCCGGTCGCCCATGCCCCGGCTGAGTCTATGGGAGAAAGCGCAAGAGGCGCCGACCAAAAAGAAGGAGACACGGGAATGAAAAACAGCAAGGATGCGGGCATGCCGACCCGGAAAAACCCGGTGCGCGGTTTTTATGACGGCTTTGTCAGTCCGTTCCGGGCGGCGGGGTTTATCCGCGCCCATAAGAAGCTCTATAAATTCATCGTCATCCCCTTTCTCATCAACCTGGGGACCTTTGTCCTGGTGCTGGGCCTCGGGGCGAAGTTTTTCGAGGAACAGGTCATGACCCGCCTGCCGCAATGGCAGGGGATCTGGGGGGTGCTGCTCAACTATTTCGTGGTCACCATCGCCGTGGTCCTCACCCTGGGGCTGATCTTTTTCACCTTCACCGCGGTGGGCTGCCTCATCGCCTCGCCCTTCAACGACCTGTTATCCGAGTGTACCGAAAATCTCCTCGTGGGCGGCAATAATGACGGGGAGCGCTTCTCCATCTTCGCCCTGGGCCGGGACATGGCGCAGACCATGTGGATCGAGTTCAAAAAGATCGCGCTTTTTCTGCTCGGCATGCTCCTGCTCCTGTTCCTGCATCTGATTCCGGGACTGGGCTCCATGATCTACGCCCCCCTGTCCGTGGCCTGGACCATCTTTTTCCTTATTATGGAGTACACCGGCTACGTCTTCACCCGCCGCAAGATGGGAGTCAAGGAGCAGGCGCGGACGATTTTCCGGCATTTCGGGGTGATGTGCGGTTTTGGCACCGGCGTCTTTTTGCTCCTGGCGGTTCCCTTTGTCCAGTTCTTCTGCATGCCGCTGGCAGTGGTGGCGG
>CAYQBW010000745.1:0-1828 GCA_964415725.1 uncultured Planctomycetia bacterium | reverse complement strand
GCAGGGCCCGGCGATCACGTGGAAGGACCCGGCGCCGATGGAGACGGACCCCACCTGCACGGGACGGGTGGTCCCGCCGGGCTTGGAACGGCTCGCTTTCTCGTGGAGGTCCACCTTCCTGGCTCCTCCGGGGTGACCCGGTTCGACCTCCCTCTTTTAGCCGCCCCGGGGGCCCTTTCCAAGAAGAGAGAAAGCCTTGAAGTTTTCTCTTCCCATGGACAGAATGGCTGGGCTGGCGTTTCTATTCTGAATAAATATTCTCAAGCTCAGCCATGTCCGAAGAAGAGAAGAACAAGCTCCTGGCCTTCGCGGCCCGCCTCTACTACATGGAGGGCTTCTCCCAGGGGGAAGTGGCCCGGGTTCTCTCCGTTTCCCAGGCCAAGGTCTCCCGCCTCCTCAAGCAGGCCCGGGCCAAGGGAATCGTCCGGATCCAGGTGGAGGATTTTCAGCCCTACGACGGGGAACTCGAGGAAAAGCTGGAGAAGGCCTTTTCCCTGAAGAAGGCCGTGGTCCTGCGGGTGCCCCCGGCGTCCTCCCCCGAGGCGGCCCGCCGCTCCATGGGGTTTTTGAGCGCCCCCAAAGTGATGGAACTCCTGAAGGGCGTAAAGACCCTTGGGATTACGGGCGGCCGCTCGCTCATGGAGACGATCCGCTTCCTTCCCTCCCAGGGCTGGGAACCCGGCCTCCAGGTGGTCCAGCTCATGGGAAACGTGGGCGCCGTGGCCCTGGAATCGGACGCCCTGGAACTGGGCCGGATGATCGCCAGGAAAGGGGGCGGCACCTTCTTCTCCCTCAACACTCCGGCCTTTCTCGCCGACGGGGACACCCGGAACGCCCTCTTCCGCCACGAGCAAGTAAAATCGGTCCGTAATCTCTTCAAGTCCCTGGACGCCGCCCTGGTCGGGATCGGAACTCTGGAGGACTCCCTCTTCATCTACCAGGATGCCCTCAAGCCCGCCCAGATCCGGACCCTCCTCGCCAAGGGCGCCGTGGGGGAGATCTGCGGGCGTTTCTTCGGACCCAAGGGCAAAGAGTGCCCCAGCCCCTACAAGGACCAGGTCGTGAGCATCCGGCTGGAGGAACTGGCCAAGGTCCCCCTCGTGATCGGCATCACCATGGGCCGGGACCGGGCCCCGGCCGTGGCCGCCGCCCTCACGGGCGGACTGGTCAAGGCCCTGGTGATCGACGCCGAGGGGGCGGAGGGGCTTCTTGAATACGTATCACAGGAACCCAAAACGAAAACCGCGGAAAGATCCCGGGGGAAAGGGGGAAAGGCATGACCTCTCCTCTGGAAGAGCGGGAAAAGAGAATCCGCCGGGCCCTTCCGCCCGACGGGATGACCCGCCTGGTCAAGATCCAACCCGGCGCCGCGAAGGAGGCCGGAAAGGTCTTCAAGAAACTCTTCGGCGACGTCCCCGCCCTGGTCGCGGCCGACCTCAACACCTTCGAAGCGGCCGGGGAGGAAGTCCTCCGGTCCCTTGCGAAGGCGGGCTGCCGGCGGGAGGACCCCTTCATTTACCAGGAAAGGGATCTCCACGCGGAGACGAGCCGGGTAGACCTCCTCCGGCAACGCCTGGAGGAGACCGAGGCGGTGGTCCTTTGCGTGGGCTCGGGGACCCTCAACGACCTGGCCAAGCTCGCCTCCCACCAGGTGGGACGCCCCTACATGACCGTCGCCACGGCGGCCTCGGTGGACGGCTTTACGGCCTACGGCGCATCCATTACCGACCGGGGCTTCAAGCAGACCTTCTACTGCCCGGCCCCCCTGGCCTTCCTGGCCGACCTGGAGGTGATCGCCGCCGCCCCGGAGGGCATGAATCCTTCCGGG
>CAYQBW010000744.1:0-1831 GCA_964415725.1 uncultured Planctomycetia bacterium | reverse complement strand
GGAGGCGGACCTTCCCGAGCCCCCGCCCCTTCCCCCCACGGGCCTTCCGGCGGACCTCCTGGTCCGGCGCCCGGACGTGGCCGCCGCCAGGCTCCGGGTCGTGGCCGCCGACCACCGCCTGGGTGCGGCCCTGGCCGAGCGCCTTCCCTCGATCCAGCTCACCCCCAGGGCCGGATACCAGGCTCCCAACGCCCGGGACCTCTTCCAGAGCTGGATCTGGTCCTTGGCAGCCGGGTTTACGGCGCCCTTTTTCGAGGGAGGGAGGATCCAGGCGGAGGTGGAGAGGACCCGGGCGGTGAAGCTGGAACTGCTCCAGGCCTTCGGCAAGGCCTTCCTCCAGGCCCTGGGAGAGGTGGAGGACGCCCTGGCGCGGGAGAGGAAACAGCGGGAATACCTGGCCGCCCTGGACCGCCAGCTCCAGGCGGCCCGCTCCAACCTGGAGGAAGCCCGCAGGCGCTACCTCCACGGCCTCAACGACTACCTGCCCGTTCTCACGGCCCTCTCGGAGGTCCAGCAGGTCCAGCGGACCATGATTACGGCAAAGCGTGAACTATTGTCCTACCGGATCCAGCTCTACCGGGCCCTCGGCGGGGACTGGACCGGCCGGCTGGCGCCTCCCGGGACGCCGGCCGCGAAGGGAGGCGGAAAGCCATGAAGTGGGTGTTGAACCTCGGGCTCTCGCTGGTCCTGCTGGGGGGGGCGGTCTTCCTGGCCGTCTGGCTGATCCGGACCAGGCCCAAGCCGGGCCACACGGTCCAGCCGGAGACGTCCGTCCTGGTGCGGACCATGCGCGCGAAAAAGGGGCGGGAGGTGATTACCGTCCGGGGAATGGGCACGGTGATCCCGGCCCGGAAGGTCGTCCTCCAGGCCGAGGTGAGCGGGCGTGTGGTCGAGCAGGTCCCCGAGCTGGTCCCGGGCGGGCGCCTGGCGGCGGGAGAGACGGTTTTGCGGATCGACCCCAGGGATTACAGGTTCGCCCTGGCCCAGAAACAGGCCCAGCTGGAAAAGGCGCGCCTGGACCTGGCGGTCGAGGAAGGACGCAGGAGGGTGGCCCTCAAGGAGTGGGAGAGCCTGAAGAAGGGGATGAAGGGGGCCTCCCCCGACAAGGCCCTGGTCCTGAGGGAGCCCTATATCAGGAACGCCCGGGCCGCCCTGGACGCCGCCTTGAGCGGAGTGGAGAAGGCGAGACTCGACCTGGAACGGACGAACGTAAAGGCTCCCTTCAATTCCCTTGTCCTTTCCGAAAACACAGAGGTCGGCCAGCTCGTCACCCCCCAGACCCAGCTCGCCGTCCTGGCCGGCACCGACACCTTCTGGGTCCAGGCGGCCCTTCCCGTGGAGTCCCTCCGGTGGATCGAATTTCCGCCTCCCGGAAAGGACACGGGCCCTTCCGCCAAGGTGATCCAGCTTTTGGGAGAGGGCAAGAGAATCCTGAGAGAGGGAAAGGTCCTCCGCCTGCTGGGGGACCTGGAGGCCCAGGGGCGCATGGCCAGGGTGCTCGTGGCCGTGGACGATCCCCTTCTCCTCCACGGCTCGGGCGAAGGGGAGCGCCTGCCCCTTCTTCTGGGGTCCTACGTGCGGGTCGAGATCCGGGGAAAGGAGGTGGACGGAGTCTTCGCCCTGCCCAGGACGGCTCTTCACGACGGGGACAAGGTGTGGATCATGGGGAGGGACGACCGCCTGGAGATCCGCCCCGTGTCGGTGCTCTTCCGGGAGAGAAAACGGGTGCTCATCGATGAAGGGCTCCGGGAGGGGGAGAGGATCGTCACCTCGCCCATCCCGATCCCGGCGCCCGGGTTGAAGCTAAAGACCGAGGTCGACCCCACTCCCG
>CAYQBW010000743.1:0-1832 GCA_964415725.1 uncultured Planctomycetia bacterium | reverse complement strand
CGCGGGAAGGGCCTCCGCCACAAGGCCCGGGGGTTCCGGGGGCCGACGCGGAACTCTTTTTGGAAGGGCCTCGGCGCGGTGGAAGGGAAAAAGAAAGAAAACGGGAAGGAGGATAGGAAGAAGGCGAAGATCTTTCAAAGGATCCACCTCCTTTTGATGTTTCGCAGGCTCACCAGGAACAAGAAGGCGCAGAACCCGGCCAGGGCGGCGAAATCCAGGATCACGGGAAGGTGCCTGGCCGAATGGATCGTGCCGTGCAGGAGGTCCACGCCGTAGGTCAAAGGAAGGGCGTAGGAAAGGGGCCTGAGCCAAAGGGGCAGGTGGGAGATGGGGAAGAAGAGCCCGCAGAGAAAGATCATGGGGAAGCGGAAGAAGTTGGAGAATGTCTGGGCCTCGAAGACCTCGCTTACGGAGACCGCGATGAAGAGCCCCAGGAACGTGGAACTCGCGGCGATGAGCAGGACCGCGCCGGCCAGCACCACCCAGTTCACCCCCGAGAGATCCGCCAGGAAGGAAGCCATGACCAGGGGCACGAAGGCGTTGGCCGTCCCGAAGAGGATGGCCCCCGCCGTCTTGGCGAGCATGAGGATCTCCAGGGGGATGGGCGCGAGTAAGAGGCGCTCGAAGGAGCGGCCCTTCTTCTCGAAGGTCACCGTCACGGCCAGCATGCTGGTCGTTCCGAAAAGCACCGAGACCCCCATCACCCCGGGAAGGAGGGAGGGAATCCGCTCCAGGCCCGAGCCGGACTTGATGAAGAACATGGCCGTCCAGGCGAAGGGGAAGAGGATCCCCCAGCTTATGTTGGGGGGCTTGAGGTAGTAGGCCCGCATATCCTTGAGAAGGATGTTCCAGAAGGCGATCCAGGCTTTCACGGGCTCCCCCCCTTCCGCGGGGCCTCCCGCCGCATCTCCTCGGCTTCGATTCCCGTGATCCGCACGAAGACATCCTCCAGGGAAGGGCGGACCCGGCGGGCCTCCAGGACTTCCAGGCCCCGGTCCTCGAAGAACCGCGCCAGGGGACCGATCCTGATCTCCCCGGGGGAGGAGATGGAAACCCGGTTTCCCGAAATTTCTCCCACCTGGAGGCCCGGGAAGGATTCCTCCAGGTCCTTCCCCAGGGCTGGGACGGGGCCGTCCAGGGTGAGGAGGACCACGTTCCGCCCCTCCACCTGCCGGAGCAGGTCCTCCACCCGGTCGATCCGGACGATCCGGCCCTTCACGATAAAGGCCACCCGCCGGCAGAGGCGTTCCGCCTCCTCGATGTAATGGGTGGTGAGAAAGATCGTGGTCCCCTCCCGGTTCAGGTCCCGGAGAAGGCGCCGGATCCTCCGGGCGCTGGCCACGTCGATGCCCGAGGTGGCTTCGTCGAGAAAGAGGATGGGCGGAGAGTGCATGATCCCGGCGGCGATGGTGAGCCGCCGTTTCATGCCCTTGGAGTAGCCCCCGAATCTTCTTTCCGCCGCGTCCTGGAGCCCCACCGCCTCCAGGAGGATCCGGGCCCGGGCCCGCCGGTCCCCCTTGGACATTCCGTAGAGGGCCCCGCAGAAGCAAAGGTTCTCGAATCCCGTGAGCTCCGGGTAGAGGTTGCTCTCGTCGGGAACCACCCCCATGAGGGCCTGGGCCTCCTTGGGGCGGGCCGCGCCGTCGATCCCCGCGATCCGGATGGATCCCGAGTCCGGCCGGGCCAGGCCGGTGAGGATGTTGATCGTCGTGGTCTTCCCCGCCCCGTTGGGGCCGAGGAGGCCGAAGATCTCCCCCTCTTCCACGTCGAAGTCCACCCCCGCCAGGGCCAGGACCGGGCCGAACCGCTTGGCCAGGCCCCGGACCTGCACC
>CAYQBW010000742.1:0-1833 GCA_964415725.1 uncultured Planctomycetia bacterium | reverse complement strand
GAGGCGGGGGAGGGGGATGGGGCTCTCTTGAAGCGGGCCCTCCGGGATTTCGACCGGGCACCGGTCTCGACGATCCACGGCTTCTGCAACAGGGTCCTCCAGGAGGAGGCCTTCCAGAGCGGCACCCCCTTCGACGTGCCCCTGGCCGGAGAGGCCGCCACGGGCGCCGCGGAGAAGACCCGGGACTTCTGGGTGCAGAAGACCTTCGACGACGAGGCCGGGAAGATCCTGGACCTGGCTCCAAACCCGGACGTCCTCTCTGGGATCGCCAAGGAGGTCCGGAACCGGCCCGACCTGGAGCCCCTTCCCCGGGAGATTCCCGCCGAGAGCGTGGAGGCCTGGCGGCGGGTGGAGGAGCGCTTCCGGGAGGCCCGCCGGGCCTGGGAGGAAGGGAAGGAGGGCCTTAAGGCGATCGTGGAAGGGGGAATCCTGAATGGAAGAAAATACCGCTCCAGTTGGATGGAAAAAACCTGGATCCCCGAGATCGAGGGATTTCTGGAAAAAGGGAGGGAATGCTGGAAGCTCAGGGATCTGGATGCGGATGGGATGGCCTGGGCGAGGAAGTTCAACCCCCCTGAAATCAGGGCGAACGTCAAGAAAGGGTTTTCCCTCCCCGAAAATCCCTTCTTCCGGGCCTGGGGAAGGCTGATCGAGGCCTGCAACCACCCCGACTTGACCCGCCTGCCCCCGGAACAGCTCCGGTTTCTCCTGGAATTCGTGGAGCGGATCCGCTCCAGGCCGGAGGATCCGGCCCTCCTTCTGCGGGAGGGATTCACCTTCGGGGACATGCTCTACTTCGTGAAGCGCGCCCTGGAGGGCCCCCGGGGGGAAGCCCTGGCCCGGACCCTCAGGGAGCGTTACCGGGCCGTCCTGGTGGACGAGTTCCAGGACACCGACACGGTGCAGTACTGGATCTTCCGGAGGGTCTTCGGCGGCAGCGGGACGCCCCTTTTCTTCGTGGGGGATCCCAAGCAGGCCATCTACTCCTTCCGGGGAGGGGACGTCTTCACCTACCGGGCCGCCCGGGAGGAGGCGGGAGGGGCTCCTCTTACGCTTGTCCGGAACTGGCGTTCCGATCCCTCCCTGGTGGAGGGCCTGAACAGTCTCTTCGGCGGGGTGGAGGCTCCTTTCGGGTTCGACTGGATCCCCTACAGGGAGGCCCGGGCCCAGGAGAAGGCGGACCGGCTCTACCTGGAAGGAAAGCCGGCCTCGGGGCTCTCCCTCCTTTCCCTCCAGGGCGGGGAGAGAGTTCTCTACAAGGAAGAGGGGACCCGGGAGGCGGCGGCCGCCGGGGCGGCCTGGCTCGCTGCCTTTCTTGAGAAAAACCCCGTGGTGAAGGACAAGGGCGTGGAGCGGGTTCTCGGTCCGGGGGATACGGCCGTCCTGGTCCGGACCAACCGGCAGGCCTCGCTTATGGCGCGGGCCCTGGCCGGGGCCGGGCTTCCGGCCGTCCTGCTTGGGACGGCCAGCGTCTTCGACACCGTCGAGGCGGAGGATGTGGAGCGGCTGCTCCGCGCCCTGGTGGAGCCCACCCGCAGAAGAACCCTTACCGCCGCATTGGCGACGGGCATCTTTGGAAGGCGGGCCGCCGACCTGGCCTCCCTGGCAGGGGACGCACGCGCCTGGGAACGGGAGGTGGAGCGCTTTACCCGCTGGAGGAAGGAGGCCGGCGAGAAGGGATTCCTGGCGGTTTTCATGGAGATCCTCTCCCAGGAGGACGTTCTGGACTCGGTCCTGGGGGAGAGAAGGGGGGAGCGGCGCCTCACCAACCTGAGGCACCTGGGGGAACTCCTGGACCGGGCCTCCCGGGAGAGGCACCTGGGGCTCCAGGGC
>CAYQBW010000741.1:0-1837 GCA_964415725.1 uncultured Planctomycetia bacterium | reverse complement strand
CTGCAGTTCCTCGTGCCCCAGGGAAGGCTTGCCGCCCTGGTGGGAGATGCGGGTTCGGGCAAGACGGCCCTCCTGGAGACCCTGGCGGGGGTGCGCCTTCCCGCCGGCGGACGGGTCCTTCTCTTCGGCCTGGACCCGGCCCGCTCGTCCCGGCAAATCCGGGCGAAAGCCGCCTACGTGCCCTCCGTTCCCCCCAGGCGCCCGGGATGGACGCTGAAGCGCTACCTCTTCCACCAGGGGGCCCTGTGCGGGCTCACCCGGCAGGACACGGAAAAACGCATCCGCCGGGTGGTCCTCCAGTTCGGCCTGGAGACCCACCTCACGCAGGAGGTCTCGGCCCTCCCCCCCCTCTTCCGGGCCTTCGCCGGCCTGGCCGCCGGCCTTTTGCGCAATCCCCGGCTCCTTTGCGTGGACGACCCCCTCCTGGGGGGGGAGCGCTCCCTGCGCCGGGCCTTCTGGCGGGAACTGGCCGCTTTACGGGACCAAGGACTCACCCTGGTGGCGGCCACGCGCCACACCTCCGAGGCCTGGCGCTTCGCCGACGAGGTCATGGCCCTGGAAGGGGGGAAGCTCACCTTCCCCGGGCCCGACGACCTGGCCAGGCGGGGAGGCCTGGTGAGCGCCCTGGAGATCCTCCTGGACAAGCCTCCTTCCATCATTCCTCCCGAACTCGCCGCCTTCCGGCCCGAGATCGAGGGAAGAACGCTCAGGGTGCGCCTCTCCGACCCGGGAGGCCAGCTCGGGGACGTGGTGGAAGCGGTCCTCCAGGCGGGATTCCACATCGAGGACCTGGGAATCCTGGATTCGGATTGGATGGAAGAAGCCCTCCGGGGAGGCCCGGCCCAGGCCTCCCCCGGCCGGAAGAAAGACCCGGGAAAGGACACCAGGAAATGAACCCCGGCTTTTTCGCCCACCTCAGGGAGACGGGAAGGCTCACGGTGGACGCCGCCGCCGAGACGGTCCTGCCGCCGGTGGTCCTGGCCTTGGCGGCATTGGCCCTGGCGGCCTCCTTTCCGGGAAGCCCGGCGGTGGAAGGCCTTGCCCTTCCCGCCTGGCTCGCCGGGGGGCTGGCCGTAGCCGTCGCGGCGTATGGCGCCTTCGCCGCCCTGTTCCGCCTGGTGGAGGAGATGGAGGCCAAGGGCATCCTCCAGGAGGCCCTGGCCGCGCCCCTGGGCGGGGGGGCCCTGGCCCTGGCATGGCTCCTGCCCGCCGCCGGGGCGGGATTCGCGGGGGGGTTTCTCGTCCTGGCCCTGGGCGGGCGGATCGCCGGGTTCCCCCTGGAACTGGAACCCCTTGGACCGTTGGCCTTTACGGCCGCCTTCTTCGCCGGCCTGGCCCTGCCGGCTTGGCTCTTCCTGCCCAAGAACTGGGCGCCGGCCTTCCGCCTCTACTTCCTTCCCCTCCTTGTCCTGGCCGGGGCCTTGGCCCCCGCTTCGGCCTGGGCCCCTGCAGCGAGGGCCCTGATCCTCCTGGATCCCGCCTACCAGGGCGCGGTTTCGCTCCGGGGTTTTCTCCTCCCCTCTCCCCCCGGCATCCATCCCCTCTGGTTCACAGGCATCCTCCTGGCCCTCTCCGCCGGGTTCTGGTCCTTCTCCCTCGACATCTGCCGCCGGGGAATCGGCCTGAGGACAAGGTAGGGGACGCCGCAGGGGACACTGTAGGGGACGCCCGAGGGGCGGCGCGAAAGCGCCGTCCCGACGGCCGTCCCGCGCTATGGCACCAAAACTCCCGATGGTTCCGGCCCCAAAAACCCATCCCCCCGCGGGGCGGGATGATTCCCGGTTCCCGGAACCATCGCGGGCCGGCGTTCGGCGCCGAAGACGGCGCCTCCGGCGGC
>CAYQBW010000740.1:0-1839 GCA_964415725.1 uncultured Planctomycetia bacterium | reverse complement strand
CTCCACCCCCTGGTCCCGGACCACCCCGGCCAGGACCCGGCCGTCCCCGGAATCCAGGAGAACCCCCTTCAAGGTCCTGGACCCGCCGTCGATGCCCGCGACGATCAATTCCGCCTCCTTTGCATAGCTGCCTCCACCAGGGCCTCCATCCTGTTGCGGATCGCCGGAAGAAGGGCGTCCGCCAGGGGCGGCACCTCGATCTCCACGACAGGAAGCCCGAGATTCTTCTCTATGACACGGGCGATCACCTCCCCCTCCCGGGAGCAATGGCTCGCCCCGGGAATCCGGGAGACCAGCACCGCCTCCGCGCCGAAGTCCCGGGCCTCCCGGGCGATCCTTTCCGCCCTCTCCCGGCCCGGCCCCACCATGGGGTCCGCCAGGGCGGCCCGGGCCAGGGCCTCCAGGGGCGGAAGGGTCTCGTCGATGGGGTCCAGGCCGTGGGGAAAGAGAAAGTCCGTTCCGCAGAGCCTGGCTCCGCACTCTTCCATGAGGTTCATCACCCTGAGGTCCGCCACGGGGTTCACCCAGAAGAGCCGGACCGCGGCCTCGGGCAGGATCCCCGCACCCTTTTCCACCCTCTCCCGCACCAGGCCTTCCAGGTCCGAGAGGACCGCCGCCGCCTCCTCCCGGTCGGAGCAGAAGTGGATCACGATCATCTCGGCGATCAGGAGCTCCAGGGCCGGAAGGGGGCAGGCCGGCGCAGTGAAAACCATCCTCCGTATCCTTCCCATGGTCCGGCGCACCAGGTTGGCGCTCCGGATGCCCGCCGCGAGCCGGGCCGGGGTGAGGGCCTCCCCCGAGACCTCTTCCAGGTGCTTCCCCACCCTCTCCAGCTCGCCTCTCACGAAGTCCACCTGGGAGCGGGGCGCCCGGAGCCCGCCGGGGAGACTCACCTTCTCCTCGCCGGGGTCCGGTTTCCGCCGGTAGGGAATCTCCCACCAGAGGACCGGGAAGCCCAGGCCGTTGAGGCGCTGGGCGACGGCCGAGAAATCGTCGCAGACCGCCCCCACCGAGCAGGTGAGGAGATCGGGGTTCGGGAAATGGGCGTCCTGGAGGAAGGCCCCCAGCATGGCCCGGACGGGGCAGAAGGACTCCCCCACCCCCAGGGCGTCCGCCGCTTCCAGGAGGCCGGCGCTCAATTCCATGACGCAGGGGATCCACCAGGCCCCGTCGGGGTAGAAGGCCAGGGTCTTGGGGAGGGCGTAGGCCATGACCGGCACGGTCCCCAGGTCCTTCATGGTCCCCACGATGGTCCACTCCCTCTCCCGGGCCGCGTAGAGCCTCTCCTCCTCGGTGAGCAGGAAGTTCCAGAGCCTCAGGGCCCGGGAAGAGGGGTCGAACTTGAGGCTGGGGAGGCGGAGATCCCCGTCGCGGGCGTGCCGCCCCAGGGGGCCCCCGTAGAAAGGCTCCTCCAGGCCCGCCGCCTTCAACTCGGCGTAACGGACCTCCCACTCTTCCAAAGTGATCTGCCGGACCCGGGCCTTCACCGCAGGACCTCCAGCAAGGCCTGGATCCTGGACTCGACCCTTCCCAGGGAGCCTCCCTCACCGGCCAGGTCCACCTCCACCACGGGAAGGGAGGACCACTCGGCCAGCCGGGCCGCCTCGGCCTGCCAGAAATCGCAGGAAAGGGGCCGGACAAGGAGAATGCCCTTGATTCCTCTTTCCCGGATCTCCCGGGCAAGGCCGGAGTAGAGGGCGCTGTTGGGCCTCCGGAAGGCGGCCGGGATGGAACCGAAGTAGGCCTCCCCGAGCTCCGCGAGAGGATCCTCCCGGAGGAAACGGGCCCGGAAGGGGGCGGGAAAGGTCCGCTCCCCCCACTCGGTCCAGTCCAGCTCGA
>CAYQBW010000739.1:0-1839 GCA_964415725.1 uncultured Planctomycetia bacterium | reverse complement strand
GGGCCGACGTTCGCCTTTGTCGCCTCCGGCGACAAAGGCTCCGGCGGCCCCTACGCTCGGAGTTTTCCAGGTGACGCTTCAAGCGGCAAGGCGTCGAAACAGATGGCTCGAGGACATCTCATCCGGGATCCAGGTGGGAGGAGAGGAGGAAAGGGTTCGAGGAATGCCTGGATGAATGCACCGAGGGCCGTGATTTCTGTAAGTTTCGGGGTTTGCCGGGGTGAGTGGGGTTGAATCTCGACGATTTGAAAGCCTTGGTGCGCAAGGGTGAGTCGGAAAGAGTGGAGTTCAAGCGCTCCACCGGCCAGCGGACGGCTGCGGCCAAAACGGTTTGCAGCATGCTCAACGGGCTGGGCGGCTTTGTGGTCTTCGGTGTAAGCGACAAAGGCGAGGTTCTGGGCCAACAGGTTTCCAACCGGACCTTGGGGCAGGTTTCGAACGAGCTTCGCAAGATCGAACCGCCCGCCTTTCCCGACATCGAGACGATCCCCTTGAGAGGAGACATGGCCGTGATCCTTGTCTCCGTCACGGGCGGCGGTGGGCTCTATACCTTCGACGGTCGTCCCTATATCCGGCGGGGTCCGACGACCCATCAAATGCCACGCGAGGAATATGAACGGCGTTTGATGGAGCGCCTTCACCCGACCCGGAGGTGGGAAAACCAGCCTGTCCCGGAGGGGGTCACCGTCGGCGATCTGGACGCCGGGGAGATCCAGATCACCATGGACAATGCGATCCGCCTGGGCCGCCTGGAACCCACGACCCGGCGGGAAACCTGGGCCATCCTCCGGGGCCTCGGTCTCATTTACGACGGCATGCTTCTCAACGCCGCTGTGGCCCTCTATGGAAAGGAAGACCGTCTCAAGCCCCTCTATCCCCAGCTGGAGATCCGGCTGGCACGGTTTCGCGGGAAGGGTCGCCTGGCGGATTTTGCCGACAACCGGCAGTATTGGGGCCACGCCTTCTCTCTCCTGAGACGGGCAGAGTCCTTTTTGATGGACCATGTCCCCATCGCGGGCCGGGTCGTCCCGGGCAAGATGGTCCGTGAAGACCAGCCCTGGTACCCGCCCCGAGCCACCCGGGAAGCGATCGCCAACGCCATCTGCCACCGGGACTACACCATTCCCGGCGGAGCGGTGGCTCTGGCCATGTACGAGGACCACCTGGAGATCATCTATCCAGGCACTTTCCACTTCGGGATCACCCCCGAAAAGCTCGCCGGTCCCCATGAGTCCAAGCCCTGGAACCCGATCATTGCCAATGTCTTCTACCGGGCCGGCCTCATCGAGCGTTGGGGCTCCGGCACCTTGAACATCCTGGATTGGTGCAAGGAGAACGGGAATCCCGGCCCTACCTGGCGGGAGCAAGCGGGATCGGTCTACGTGACCTTTCGGCCTCCTTTCTTGGCGAAGGACCAAGTTGGGACCCAGTTGGGACTAAGTAGGGACCAAGTTGAGATCTTGCGTAACTGCTTGACAGACACGGCGTTTGGGAGACTCATGGTCATTGTGGGGCGGAGCAATCGGACCAAGTTCAGGGACCAAGTCCTCAAGCCTCTCTTGGAAGTCGGCCTGATCGAGATGACCATCCCGGACAAGCCGCGAAGCAGTAAGCAGAAGTATCGCTTGACGGAGAAGGGCCGCAAGTTTCTATCAGAAATCGGAAGGGACAAGGGATGACAAGATTTCTGAACCCCTCGTCGGGGCTCATCCCCCTGGGTCAGGAATGTTGTCCCGCTTGCCTCCCTCCCGTGAAGGAGGGAGGCCAGGACCCGGGTTTCTGCTCTTTTGAAAAGGGCACTGATTTGTAACCGGCCTGGACTTCCGGAAGGGAAGGTGG
>CAYQBW010000738.1:0-1840 GCA_964415725.1 uncultured Planctomycetia bacterium | reverse complement strand
GCCCAAGGCAGGCCCTCCACCCGGGGTCCGGCTCCCCGAGCAGGGACAGACGCTCTCGGAAAAAGAAAAGTGGAAGAAGCAATACGATTGGGTCCAGACCCAGTCGACTACCATCTACGGGTTCATCACCAACCCGGACCGGTTCGACCTCAAGGTTCCCCTGCCGCCGGACAAGGAGATCAAGATCCAGGCCGTGGATCCCCGGACGGGAAAATCCATCGCCCTGGAGCCCATTCCCGGGCGCCTGGTCCTCGCCTTCGGGCTGGCCGACACGGTTCCCAACTGGATCGAACTCAAGAAGAGGACCCTCCACAGGGGAAAGGCCTTCGCCAAGGAGAGGAGGGCCTTCATCGAGGAACTCCTGCGGAAGGCGGAGGAACACCCGGAAGCCCTCGAGGAAGCCCGCCGCCAGGCGGCGATCCTGGTGCAGGACGCGCCGGAGGATCCCCGGACCTGGAAGCTCCTGGCCCGGATCTATTCCAAGGCGGGGGACCTGGAAAAAGAATATCTCCTCTACAAGAAACTCCTGGCCGACCCGGCCTTCAAGAACCAGGCCTTCGTCCACCTGGGCCTGGCACGGATCTACGCCCGCCTCACCCTCTACGACGAGGCCGAGGCGGAATTCAAACGGGCCTGCGGACTGGAACGCTCCAACTGGGAGGTCCTGCTGGGGTTCGGGACCTACCTCCTGGACCGGGGAAAGGCCGCCCGGGCCCTTCCCTACCTGCGCAAGGCCGTCCAGTTCGCGCCCTCCGACGCGGAAAAGCGCTTCCAGTGCCGCTATCAGACGGCCCGGGCCCTCCTCGCCCTGGGCCGCCTTTCCGAGGCCTCCAAGGAGGTGGAGACCGCCCGGAACGCGGGGTTCCATTCCCCTTATTTGGACCTTCTCCAGGGAATCCTCCTGATTTGTTCGGGGAAGCCCGGTGAGGCCCTGGACCCTCTCGGGAAGGCCCTGCAGGCATTGCCCGACCGGGCCGAGCCCGGCCTCGCCCTGGGGATCGCCCAGGGTCTCTCGGGGCACCTGGAGCAGGCCCTGGCCACCCTGGAAGCCGCGGGAGAGAGGGATCCCTTGGTCCACCCCAGGACTCAGGGAGCCCAGGCCTGGTTCCAGAGAAAGAAGGGAGCCCTCTCCGACGCGCTGGATACGGCCCGGAAGGCTCTCCAGGAAGCCCCGGACGATCCTTTCCTCCTCTACCTTTCCGCCCGGCTCCAGCGGGAGAACGGCGACCCCGAGGGCGCCCGGGTGCCCTTGTCGCAATTGCTCGCCCGCTACCAGGCCGTTCCCGCCTTCCTGGTGGAATTCGCCCTGGTGGAGATGGAGAACCAGAACCTCCGGAAGGCCCAGGAACTGGTGGACCGGGCCCTGGAAGGGGCCGGGGCCTCGGCTCCCCCGGTATGGCTCGACCTCAAGGGGGACATCCTCCTCCTCCTGCACAGGTTGAACGAGGCCTACGACGCCTTCCTCCTCTCGAAGAAGCAGAACCGCAGTCCCCACGCCCGGATCGGGCTGGCCCAGGTGGCCTACTACAAGGGCGACATCCAGGAGGCCCTGGACATCCTCCAGGGAATCCTGAACGACTACCCGGCCAAGAGTTTCTGGGCCGTAACGGCGGCCGAATTGCGGGCGCGGATTTCCTACCACGCCCAGCTCGAACAGGTGGTGGACGACTTCCAGAGGGCCCGGCTCGGGGCCGGAAGGTGGCGGATCCTCAGGCAGGCCGGAGCCGTTCCCAGGATCGAAGAGGGATGGCTGGTCCTGAAGGGGACCCTGGACCGCGAAAGAAACCGTAAACCCCTCGCCGTGGTCCGGGAAAACGAGGCTCCGGGACGCTTCGTCTCG
>CAYQBW010000737.1:0-1845 GCA_964415725.1 uncultured Planctomycetia bacterium | reverse complement strand
TCCTGGAGGCGGGCCTCTCCAGGGCCTCCTCCCGGTCGTGCTCGAACCAGCGGAGCCAGGAGGAGCGAAAGAGAAAGCCCTGGTCGTGGATGGACGGGTCCGAGGCCCTCCCTTCCAGGGCCCGGCACCGGCGGATCGCCTCCTCCCTGAAGAAGGGATCCCCCGTGAAGTCGTAAAGGATCCAGAGCTGGCCCGGAAGGAAACCCTGGCACCACTCGGTCCATCTCTCCCCCTGCCGGATCCACCGCCCTCCCTCGGTGTAGAAAGGCCAGACCTCCGGCTCCTCCCGGACCAGGCGGCCCACCTTTTCGGCGCCCCGCTCCAGGATCCTCCTGCAGGCCTCCCGGACGGGAGAGGGCGCCCCACTTTGCCTTGCGTCCATCGAACACACCTCCATCCCGGGAATTCTAGCGGCGAGTCCCCATGGAAGCCCCTGTGGCGAGCCCAAGCTTCCGGCCGTTCCGGGCTGGGGCTTTCCGGCCTCATGTCTTTCTGGCCCTGAGCTTGTAGAGGGTCAGGGAGCTCGGTCTCGGCAGGGGCGGCTTGCGGGGGCGGTCATGGTTCCGGCCCAGGGTCTCCCATTGTAGGATGTAGCGGACGCCTTTCTCCCCCGGGCCGCCCAGGTCCCGGGCCCGCCGGATCCCCATTCCCTTGAAGGCGCTCCGCACGCGCTCGAGCTCCCTGGGGAATTCCGGAACGATGGAGATCTTCTTTTTCAAGGGACGCAGGGTCCTTTCGTCGATCACGAGCCTTCCACGGCCGTAGTCGCGGTGCCGGTAGGTCATGGTGAAAAGGCCGGGCCCCGCCCTTTTCAACCCGCTGATCCGGATCCCGATGAATCCCATGCTTCCCAACCCTCCGAATTTCACCGGTTTCCTCCAGTCCGTCAGGAGATGAATCACCCATTTTCCCCCTTCAGGGCGGGCGGCATAGATCTGCATGTATCCATGGGCGTCGGACTTGTGGTAAGTGATGATCGGGCGCCTGGACTCGTCGAAGGCGAGCTTTTCGCAGCCGTTGATGATGCCTCCCCCGCTGGGGATGGGATCGACCCACAGGGATTTCTTTTTCAGGGTTATGGGAAGCTCGATCCTCTTTCCAAAGACCGACTCCCAGTGGACCAGGTCCCCGCTCCGGGCGTAGGAAAGATGGTGGTTCGTGGCGCAATCGGGGGTGTCGCGCCACACCCAGACCATGTGGAACCGCCCCTCCGGTCCCCGAAGGGGACCCAGGGGATAGGCGTTGCGCTTTCCCTCCCCGTAGAGCAGGGGTTTTTCCAGCAACCGCGTCCATTTCCGGGTTTTTCGGTCGTATTTGTTGTAGATCCTCATCCCGTTGCCGGAACTCCCATTCCGGTAGGTGAAGACCAGGTTTCCCTCCCGGTCGGTCAAGAAGCGCGGGTAGGTGACCCGGTCCTCCCGGTTTCCCGTCATGGGAAACCTCTCGAGGGTGGAGATGTCCCAGGGTTTCCCGGTCCGGTAATAGATCAGTTTCACGCAATGCATGTCGCCCGAGACGTGCAGGTTCCCGTCCCGGTCGATGGCCATGGTGATGTAGTTGTGGGAGTCCCAGCCCACCTTGTGGGGCAAAACCCTGTAGTTCCACTCGCGCGAGCCCAGTGTCCTGGACGCCACCGTCATCCGGCGGAACTTGTCGTAGTAGGCAACGAACTGGCGGCCGCCTTTTGTCAAGAGACAGAATTCCACGGGGAAGTCCGAGGGCACATCGGAGACTTTCAGGGAGTCGGCGACCTCGTATTTCGAAGGAGGGGCGTCCTTTCCGGCCGCCGCGAAAGCCGTGGGCGCCAGCAAAACGAACAGGAATCCCGCAAACACCCTCATCTCT
>CAYQBW010000736.1:0-1846 GCA_964415725.1 uncultured Planctomycetia bacterium | reverse complement strand
GGTCCAGGAGCTTCACCGCCCCGTCTCGGGAGAGCATGAGGTTGCCCGGTTTCACGTCCCTGTGCACGATTCCACGGGAGGCCAGGTATTCCAGGGCGCGGGCCGCCTGCAGAACGACTTCCAGGGCTTCCTCCTCGGAAAACCTTTCCCCCCTGAGAATACGGTCCTGGGCGGTCTCCCCCTCGATATACTCCATGACCAAATAGACCACGTCCCCCTGGCGCGCCAGCTTCCAGGCCCGGACGATCCCCGGGTGCTTGAGCCGGCAAAGCAATTTCCCCTCCCGGAGAAAACGCTCGCGGGCCGCCTCGTCGCGGAGGACCTCCTCCCTGGCCGTCTTGAGGGCGACGACTTTGCCCGAGGAGAGATCCCTGGCCTTGTAGACCACGGCGCTTCCCCCCTCGCCCGCGCGGGAAAGGATTTCATATCCTCTCAACCGGGGCGGCTCGCCCCCGGCGCGCTTCCAGGCCTCCCACTCCCCGGGCTGGAGCCAGCCCTTCCGGACGAGGTAGGTCTCCAGGGAGAGCCCTTTTTCCGGGGCTTCCGCCAGGGCCGCGCCGGCCTGCTCCCTGGCCAACCGGCCCCTGTGGACCAGCAGGGCCAGGGTCTTGATGTCTTTCTCGGGAAGGCGCGCGCTCATGGAGCAAGGAGCCTACCTCCCCTCCTCCTCCCGGCTCAAGCCGCGAAGCTTGGAGGCCGAAAGATCAAGTGGCGCGCGACGGGCGCGTCCAACCATCCCGGAGGAATCGCCTTGAAGTCCGATTGGAGCGTGGTTCTGAAGTATTTCGACCTGGTGGACGAGTTCCTCCGGGTTCGGGTCGTTCCCGAGGACGCCACCGCCGAGGTCTTCAAAGGCTTGAAGGTCCTGAACCGGGCCAATTACCGGCGGGCCGTGATCGAGGCCTGCGTGGTGGACTACCAGGGCTCGGTCCTCCCGCTGCTCAGCCGGTGTGAAGAAGAGTGCGACCTCTCCACCGCGGAGGACCTGCTCTACCAGATCTGTATCGACGTCAACCCCAACCTGGAGATCCACCAGGTGGCCTTGCCGGGGATGGAAGGCGGAGTCCTGGACGACCTTTCGGGGGAACTCGTCCGGAACCAGGAAGAGAAGAAGAAGGCCCTCCTCAGGGTGGCCAACCTGGAGGAGGCCGTCAAAAAGAGGATCCTCGGCCAGGACGAAGCCGTGGAGTGCCTGACCATGGCGGTGAAGAAGGCCGCCGTGGGGCTGAAGGAGCCCCACAAGCCCGTGGGGACCTTCTTCCTCATCGGGCGGACCGGCACGGGCAAGACCGAGATCGCCAAGGTCCTGGCCCAGGCCCTCTACGGGGACCCGGGCAAGCTGGTCCGGGTGGATTGTTCGGAGTACGCCCTCCCCCACGAATACGCCAAGCTCATCGGTTCCCCCCCGGGATACATCGGCCACGGCGAAGGGGGGTACCTCACCGAGGCGGTGCGCAAGAAAAAGAGCTGCGTCGTGCTCTTCGACGAGATCGAAAAGGCTCACTTCAAAGTGCACAACCTCCTGCTCCAGATCCTGGACGAAGGGATCCTGACCGACAGCAAAGGGGTCCGGGTCCCCTTCAACCGGACCCTCATCATCCTCACCAGCAACCTTGGGGTGGAGCAGATCGACCAGATCCGGAGCCGGATGGGCTTCGACCTGGCCAAGCGCCAGAGCCTGTTCGACATGGACCTCAAGACGGTCACCATGGAGGCCCTCAAGGAGAGCTTCCGGCCGGAATTCATCAACCGGATCGACGAGGTGGTGGTCTTCAACCCCCTGGACCTCAAAATCTGCCAGGACATCGCCGGCATCATGCTCCGGGACATCGCCCAGCTCCTGGCC
>CAYQBW010000735.1:0-1850 GCA_964415725.1 uncultured Planctomycetia bacterium | reverse complement strand
GGGAAGGTCCGAGGGCTGAATCAGGGGGCCCTTTGCCAGGACCACGGCTCTCTCCACGGAGTTCTGGAGTTCCCGGACGTTTCCGGGCCACTTCCAGGACAACAGGAGGGCCGCCGCCTCGGGGGTGAATCCCTGGACGTTTCGCTTGTATTCCCCGGCGAATTTCTGGAGGAAACGCCGGGCCAGGAAGAGTACGTCGTCGGGCCTCTCCCTGAGGGGAGGGATCTCCAGGGTCACCACCTGGATCCTGTAGAAGAGATCCTCCCGGAATCTCCCTTTTTTCACTTCCCGGGCCAGGTCCACGTTGGTGGCCAGGATGACCCGGACGTCCACGGTCCGGGTCTTGTCTTCGCCCACCCGCTCCAGGGTCCTGTCCTGGAGAACCCTGAGAAGCTTGACTTGCAAGGCCGGGGAAGCCGTGGCGATCTCGTCCAGGAAGATGGTGCCGCCGTGGGCCCTTTCGAACTTGCCCGGCTTGTCCCGGACGGCGCCGGTGAAGGCGCCCCGGGCGTGGCCGAAGAGTTCCGATTCCAGCAAGGTTTCGGGCAGGGCGCCGCAATTGACCTCCACGAAAGGGCCGTCGCGCCGGGAGGAGCGGACGTGGATGGCCCGGGCCAGGAGGCTTTTGCCCGTTCCCGATTCCCCCGTGAGAAGGATGGTGGCCTTGGTGTCGGCCACGGCGGCGGCAACGGAAAGCACCTCTTCCATGCGGGGATCCTTGGCCAGGACCTGGTCGAACCCGAAACGGTCCCCCAGTTCTTCTTTGAGGATCCGGTTTTCCCGGGAGAGCTTGGATTTTTCCAGGGCCCTTTTTACGGTGAGACGTGTCTCCTCCTCCATGAGGGGCTTGGAGATGAGGTCGAAGGCTCCCAGGTCCACCGCTTCCTGGGCTTCCTCCAGGGTCGTGAAGCCTGTGGCCAGGATGACCACCTGGTCGGGATCGATCCGGAGGATCTTCTGGAGGAGATCGATGTTCTCCCCCGGCGTGGAGCCTTCTCCCAGGATGACCAGGTCGAAGCCCCCGGCCCGGAGAGCCTCCAGGATCTCCTCCTCCCCGGTGTGGAGGGTGACTTCCATGCCTTCTTCCTGGAGCACCTCCACCAGGGGTCGGATGGAAGCGGGCTCCGAGTCGGCCACCAGAACGCGCGGATGGTTGGTTTCCACCTGGACAAGGCTCCCCGGGGGAGGAAAAAGGGTCCCCCAGGTGGTTCTTATCGGGACGGCCGGACCTTCCTCTTGACCTCTCTACTCCCCCTGGGCCGAAACCTCGAGCCCGGGAAGTTCCAGGGAGAGGCGAAGGCCTCCGCCCTCTTCCCAATGGGCCCGGGCTTCCCCGCCCAGGGCCCGGGCCGCGCCAGCGGCCACGGCCGGGGCGAGACCGATCTCCGGGGCCTGGAGGGCCCGGTTGAGGAAAAAAGGGTGAAAGGTCCGCTCCACCCGCCACCGGGTGGAAGGCCCCGTGGCGGGAAGAAAGATCTCCACCTGGATGTTCCCTCCCCTGGGGCGAAGGCTCACCAGCACGGGGACCCCCGGAGGAGCGAGGATCCCGGCAAGGTGAAGAAGACTCTGGAAGGCCCGGGTGAAGAGGTCCGGGTCCCCTTTCCAGGGAAGACGGAAAGGCACCTCTCCCGCGGCGAAGAGGCGGCCCTCCGGGTCCTCCTCCCGGAGAAGCCGCCGCGCCAGGGGAGAAAGGTCCACCTCTTCCTCCCGGGGGGCCTTCCCTCCCGCCGCCAGTTCTAGGTCCCGCACCACCTCTTCCAGTCGTTCCAGGCCTTTGCGGGCCTGGGCCAGGGTGGCCCGGGCGGGATGGTCTTCTTCGCGGGGCAACTGCATCTCCAGGAGCTGGAGAT
>CAYQBW010000734.1:0-1852 GCA_964415725.1 uncultured Planctomycetia bacterium | reverse complement strand
CTTTTCCAGGCGTCCACGGTCCACAGATCCCGCAAAATGCCTTGATTCCCAAGGAAAGGCAGTTGGTGGCACGCTCTGAGCCACTTCGGATTTATGCAGAAGACCCTTCTTTTCCGTCGTTGAACCTGGTTGGAGGTCACCCCTTTCCTTTCAGAAGGCGCGAGGAGAAAATCTCTCGCCATGATAAACTCTTCCGGGAGGACGCCGGAGGCGGCGGGAAGCTCCGGGTTCGCCGCCGGACCTTCATGAATCCTTCGGGCCGAGAGAAATGGGTTACGAATTCCTGTTGGTGACTCGGGAGAAGCCCCGGTGGGAGGACTTGCTCCTGGAGTCCGGCGGCGCCGAGGCCTTCTTTCTCGAGACCACGCCGGCCCGCGACGACGGTGTCTCTTTCCTTTACCGCCGGGGCAGGAAGACCTTCTTTCGCTTGGAAGGCCCTTTCCCCGCCCGCTTCGATGACCCGGATCTCCTCTTCTTTCCCGCAAGAGATTCCGCGCGAAAGTGGATCTCCACGATCCAAGCCCCCTGCTTTTCGGGATGGCGGTCCATCCGCCGGGCCCGCCGGTGGGCCCTGGAGCTGGCCGGGAGAAAATCCGGTCTGGCCGTCGACCTCGCCACCCGGGAACTTCTTGAAGCCGGCGATGGGGGAAAATCGAAACCATGGAAGAAGGAAATCCCCATCCTGGATCTGGAATGGTTCCTTCCCGACCCAGGCCCTTCCCTGGGAAAGGCCCGGCGTTTCCTGGAAATCCTGGGAGAGACCCACCGGGCCTTCCTCCCTTCCACTTTCGGTGCCCTGGAGGCTTGCGAAACGCCCTTCCACCCCGGCCGGCCCGGCCCCTTCCTGGAACTCTGGTGCGAGACCGGGAGAAAGGAGGCGGGCGGCATGTTCTTCTGGGACGCCCGGCGCCCTTGCCTGGGAGGGATGCTCTCCTTCGGGGACAAGCGCGTCCCCCCCGACTTGTCCCTCCCTGAAAAGAGTGTTTCCATGATCCGGGTCCACCTCTCCCTGGACGCCGGCGTTCTCGAGGATCTTCCTCCCTGGCGGGAAAAGGCGGTGGACCTCTTCGTCCGGATCGCCCGCGAACTGGGGGCCTTCTACGCAGTAGGAGCCCTCTTCCGGGACCATCCCCTGGATTCGGGACCCGTCCTCGACTTCGACAGCGAGGTCTTCCAGGAGGAAAGCCTCCATCCCCAGGTGAACTGGTCGGGCCTCCCCTCGCTCCCCGCCTGGCTGCACTGGTTCGGGCCCCCTTACGCGAAACATCTGGCCGGATTAGCCCCGGCCGAGGACACGAAAACCTTCCCCGAAGGATTTCTCCTACGGTTCGGCGATACCCCTGCCTGGAGCCAAGATCTGGAAGGCCTGGAGCCCCTCGTTCCCGATTCCCTGGCCGCACCGGCCCGGATCATCCCGGACCCAATCGCCCATCCCCCGCTGGAAGAGGGCGCTCCCCCCAGGACCGAGCGAAGAGAAGTGGAAGTGAGGGAGTTCCTGCGCCTGATCAACCCCTTCAGGGTCAACCCCTGGGGCTGGCTCCTCGCTCTTCTCGCTCTTCTCGCCGCCTCGGGAGTCTCCCTGGGGCTGGGCTACGCCCTGGCCGTGAAATTCCAGAAATTCCCGGCAGGCATCCAGATCCTCCTGGTGGCCCTCCTGGCGGGAATCCCCGCCTTTCTCTCGGCTCTTTTCGTCCTCTGGGCCGGCCGGAAAGCCCTGGCCGCCCTGGGGCTTTCCGTGCTCCGTGGATCCAACCGAGGAGATTGACCTCCCTTGGAAAAGGCCGGAAGATTGAATTCCGGCCGCCGCTTCGACCACCTCGCGCCGGCCCGGTTGGCAGGAAACCATGGGAAA
>CAYQBW010000733.1:0-1853 GCA_964415725.1 uncultured Planctomycetia bacterium | reverse complement strand
CTCGATCCAGGAAACCCCCACCCCTTCTTCCAGGAGGACTTCCGCCAGGCGGGCATACCGCCCCCCCACCATGGAGCGGTATTTTACGGGACTCACGAAGAGAACTCTCACGGCCGGGCTCCCCCCGGGCCGTCAAACCCCGACCGATTCCTGGTAGGCCTTGCAGACATCTTCGGCTTCTCCCAAGGCCCGGAGCTTCCCCTGGTCTATCCAGGCCGCCCTGGAACACATCCGCTGCACCGTAGACAGGTCGTGGGAAACGATCAGCATGGTGCAACCCTTCTCGACGAAGTTCCGGACGGCCACTTCGCACTTCGCCTGGAAATGGGCGTCCCCCACGGCCAGGGTCTCGTCCACCAGGATCACCTGGGCGTCCACCTGGGAGACCACGGCGAACCCCAGCCTGGCCTGCATGCCCGAGGAGTAGGTGTGCAGGGGGGCGTGGATGAAATCCCCGAGCTCGGAGAAATCGATGATCTGCTGGAGTTTCTCCTCCACTTCCTCCCGGCTGAGGCCCAGCAGGGAGGCGTTCAGAAAGATATTTTCATAGCCCGTGAGGTCCGGGTGAAACCCGGCGCCCAGCTCCAGGAGGGGACCGATCCTGCCCCGGACCGAAACGCTCCCCGAAGTGGGGTGGATGATCCCGGCCGCCAGGGAAAGGAGGGTGGATTTCCCCGAACCGTTGGGGCCGATCACACCCAGGCATTCCCCGGGATGGACCTCCAGGGAGACGCCCCGAAGGGCCCAGGTCTCTTCCACGACCGTCCGCCTCCTGAAGAGGCGGTTGGCGATCTCCCTGGCCAGGAAGGGCTTCTGCCTCCTGGAAAAGAACCGCTTGCTCACGTCTTTAAACTCGATGGCCGGCTGCATCAGAGGTAGTCCGCGAAATCCTTTTCGTGCATCCAGAAGACCCGCACCCCCACGGCACCAACCACAAGGGTCACCACCAGCGCGAGGGAAAGAATCATGAAGTCCGGCCGCCTGCCGTGGTAGAGGACGTTCCGGAAAGAGTCGATAATACCGGATAGCGGATTGATATAGTAAGCCGCCTTGACCCAAAGGGGCTTCCTGGAAAGTTTTTCCGCCGCGGGATAGAGAATGGGACAAAGCCAGAAAAACACGGTCAGGAAGGACTCCACGATGTATTTCATGTCCCTGTACTTGACGTTCAAGGCGGAGACGAGGAAGCCGCATCCAAGGCAGAGCCCGATCAGGATCACGAAGATGGGCGGGATCCAGAGAAGGTTCCAGGTGAGGATCTTCCCCGGCGTCGGGAGAAGGACCACCAGGAGGAGAAGGAGGCCGAACTGGGCGGCCAGGTCCACCAGGTGGGTGATCACCACCGAGACCGGGAGGATCTGCCTGGGGAAGGCGACCTTCTTGACGATGGGCGCGTTGGCGACGATGGAAGTGGTGCACCCGTTTAGGCAGTAGGAAAAGTAGTTGAAGGCCACCAGCCCGATGATGACGAAGACGGGGAAATCCTTGCTGGCCCCGAAGAAGGTGATCCAGACGTAGCTGAGGACGCCCACCATGACCAGGGGATTGAGGACGGACCAGAAGACCCCCAGGGCCATGTTGCGGTAGAGGATCTTCACCTCCTTGGCCACCAGGTTGCCCAGGATGAAGCGGTATCGGTAGAGGTCGTAGAACGTCTGCATCGCAAGCCTGAACGAGCTTCTTATCCCTATCCCGGGAAAAAAGGAAATCCCGCCTTCATTGAACCCTGAACCTTCCGCCCGCCTTCCCGGTCCCGGGCCGGCCGGGACCAGGAACGCGGGCGGAAGCTTCAGGGTTCAATGAAGGCGGGATTTCCTTTTTTCCCGGGCTCGGGATAAGAAGCTCGTTCAGGC
>CAYQBW010000732.1:0-1859 GCA_964415725.1 uncultured Planctomycetia bacterium | reverse complement strand
CCATCTCCCCGGGCGCCCTGTTGTCCCATAGGCTGTAGGGAATCGCCTTGAGCCGGAACGGGACGAGCTTTCGTTCCCCCTTTTCTTCCACCACAGCCTTCCCCCGCCCTTCGATCACCACGGTCCCGCCGAAGAGGTCCCGGTCGAAGCGGGCCTCCAGGGGCGCCCCGGGAGGAAGCACCAGGTTCCGGGCCCGGCCGCCGTTGTCCGCAGCCTCGAAGCAGTAGACCACCGGGCCCCGGGCCAGGGCGGTCCTGCCCCGGTCGGCCCGCACCCTGGGATCGGCGTGGACCCGCCGGATCTCCATGGGAAATTCCACTTCCACCGTATCCCCGCGCTTCCACTTCCTCTGGAAGCAAGCGAATCCGTCCCGGAGGGGGGGAACAACCTCTTTTCCGGCCAGGGTGAAACGGGCCCGGCCCCCGCACCAGGCGGGGACCCTTAGGAGAAGTTCGAAGGACTCGTCCTTCTTTTCCGGGTCCACCCGCACCTTAACCTTCCCCTCCCAGGGATAGGATGTCTCCTGGGAGATCTTCACCGCCCCTCCCGCCAGGGGAATCTTCGCCGAACCCGCGGCGTAGAGGGCGACGTAGAGGCGATTTCCCCGCCAGGCGTAGATCCTGGAGGGAATGGAGGCGATATACCTGAGCAGGTTGGGAGGACAACAGGCGCAGGCATACCAGTACCTCCTGTGGATGTCCCCCCTGCTCGCCAGGGGATTCCGGTAGAAGAATTTGTCCCCCGACCAGGAGACTCCCGAGAGCAGCCCGTTGTAGAGAACCCTCTCCAGAACGTCCAGGTAGGAGGCCCGTCCCGTGACCTTGAACATCCTCTCCGCCCAGAGGGCCAGGCCGATGGCCGCGCAGGACTCGCAGTAGGCCGCGTCGTTGGGCAGGTCGTAGGGCCTGGTGAAACCCTCGTTCCCCCCCGAGGACCCGATCCCGCCGGTGACGTACATCTTTCTCCCGGTGAGATCCGCCCAGAGCGAATCCAGGGCCTTCTTCAAGGCGGGGTCCCCCGTGGCGGCGTACAAGTCGGTCATCCCGCAAAAGAGATACATGGCCCGGACGGCGTGGCCGTGCACTTCCCTGAGGTCCCTGACGGGCACGGTGTCCTGGGCGTATTCGCCGTAGAGCTTGTGCCCCTCCGGTCTCCCCCTCTGCTCCAGGAAGAAGCGCGCCAGGTCGAAGTAGGCCTTCTTCCCGGTGAGCTTCCAGAGCTTGAAGAGGGCCAGCTCGATCTCTTCGTGCCCGGGCGGATCGCGCCTTCCCTTGGGGCCGAAGACGCTCCGGATATACCGGGCGAAACGCTCGGAGATCCCAAGAAGCTTCACCTCGCCGGTGGCGCGGAACCAGGCGTCCCCCGCCTCGAAGAGGTGGCCCGCGCAGTAGAGCTCGTGGCCGTATCGCACGTTCTTCCAGCGCCCCCCCGGCTTCACGAGCTGGACGTAGGTGTTCAGGTAACCGTCTCTTTCCTGGGCGGCGCCGACCAGGTCGATGATCCCCTCCAATTGTTTCCGGTAGGGCGACTCCGGGCGCCGGGCCAGCACGTAGGCTCCTCCCTCCAGGACCTTGTAGACGTCCGAGTCGTTGAAGAAGTAGCCCTCGTGCTTTCCAAGGGCCAGGCCCGCCGCGACGGCGAAGTTCCGGATCCTTCCCGTGATCCTGCACTGGTGGAGGCAGGCCTCCAGGGTGGAAGAGGCGTTGGTCTCGAGCCTGGGCGTCCAGAAAGGCCCCCTGACTTTCACTTCCTGCAAGGGGGGCGAAAGAAGGGTGGAAACCTGCAGAAGAACTCCGGCGATCACGTGCATCATGGTCCACCTGTTCCCGTCCGGTCCCTTTCTTCCCCGGACCCGGGGG
>CAYQBW010000731.1:0-1866 GCA_964415725.1 uncultured Planctomycetia bacterium | reverse complement strand
GAGCTCTCCTGGTTTGCGGCGCGGCGAAAGCCCCGGGAAGGCCGGCATGGAGGGCCCCGGGGCGGCCAGGGCGGGCATGTCCGGCGAGGGGTCCCGGAGAAGGATGTTGAGAAAGAGGAGGAAGAAGAAAAAGCCGGCCAGGCCCGAGAGGAAGGCCCGGAGGGGGAAGCTTCCGGGGGAAGCGGGGCCGGTATCCTTTTCCGAGGTTCTTTCTTTTCCTTGGGGCCCGTCGTTCATGGGGATTCCTCAAAACTGGAAATAGATGAAAGGGACGGAGGTTCCCTTGGCGGAGGCCAGGAGCCCGAGGAAGAGGGCCCAGAAAAGGCCGATCAGGGGGGCCGGGGCGGCGATCCACGCTCTTTGGACCCAGGATCTCGGCTTGCCGCCGGCCAGGTGGGTGGCGGCGCCGAGGGCCAGGGCCAGCCAGACCGCCGTGGAAAGCCGGGGAAAGGCCCAGCCCCTTCCGATCCGGCCGAGCATGTCCATGGCCAGGCCGAAATCGTTGGACCTGAAGAAGATCCAGCCCAGGCACACCAGGTGGAAGGTGAAGAAGATGGAGAGGAACTTTCCCCACCTTCCGGGGGGAGCGGGGAGCCCCTTTTCCTGCCACCAACGGTCGGCGGCGAGCCAGGTTCCGTGGATTCCCCCCCAGGCCACGAAGCTCCAGCTGCTTCCGTGCCAGAGCCCTCCGAGGAGCATGGTGATCATCAGGTTGAGGTAGGTCCTGGCCCTGCCCTTCCTGTTTCCTCCCAGTGGGATATAGAGGTAGTCGCGAAGCCACGTGGAAAGGGAGATGTGCCACCTGCGCCAGAATTCGCGGACGTTGGAGGCCAGGTAGGGGAGGTTGAAGTTTTCCGGGATCCGGAAACCGAGAAGGAGGGCGGAGCCGATGGCGATGTCGCTGTAGCCCGAGAAGTCGCAGTAGATCTGGAGGGCGTAGGCGTAGACGGCGAAGAGGGCCTCGGCGCCGTGGATGGAGGAGCCGTGGCGGAAGGCCTTGTCCACGATCTCCACGGCCAGCACGTCCGCCACGAGCACCTTCTTGGCCAGCCCCAGGGCGATCCGAAAAAGCCCCAGCTTGAAATCTTCCGGGAGAAGGACGGGCCTCTTCCCGATCTGGGGAAGGAAGTCCCGGGCCCGCACGATGGGACCGGCCACGAGCTGGGGGAAGAAGGCCACGAAGAGGGCGAAGTCCTTGAAGCTCTTCACCGGTTTCAGGGTGCCCTTGTAGACTTCGATGGTGTAGCTGAGGGTCTGGAAGGTGTAGAAGCTGATCCCCACGGGGAGGATCACGTCCAGGTGGGGGATGTGGATGCCCGCCCCGGCGAGCAGGGCCTCGATGTTGGCCCGGAAGAAGTTGTAGTACTTGAAGATCCCCAGGCACCCCAGGTTTCCCACCAGCGAGGCCAGGAGGACCAGGCGGCGTTTTTTCCGGAGGGACGGGTCGGATGGATCCAGCTTTCCAAGGGCCATCCCGGCGAAGTAGTCCAGGAGGGTGGAGAAGAGAATGAGGGAGAGGTACTTGGCGTTCCACGAGGCGTAGAAGAACCAGGAGGCCCCGAGAAGAAGGAGAACTCTCGCCCCCCGGCGGCTTCGAACCAGCCAGAAGAGACAGAAGACCGCCGCCAGGAAGAAGCCGTAGGTGCTTGTGTGGAAATCCATGCCTTCAGAGGGGATCGGTTGGAGAAGGGGTGGATCTTAGCGGTTCACTTCCTTTGCAAAAGAAGGAAGGGGACCGCCGAGGGGTCGAAGGGGATCTCCAGGAGGCGGGAAGCCCGGGAGAGGATCCGCCCGCAGGGGCGGTCGATTCTTTCCAGGAGGAGGTAGGTTTCCAGGGTGGGGGAGACGTCCAGGGCCAGGGCGAGG
>CAYQBW010000730.1:0-1877 GCA_964415725.1 uncultured Planctomycetia bacterium | reverse complement strand
GCCGGGGCGCTTTGGAGCTCCCCGCGGCCTGGACCTGGAAGGGGAAAGGAACGGGGAAAAAATGGATTCCCCGTTGCGGGCCGGCGGAAGAGATCTATGTAATTTTGCCCCGGAAGGGAAAACCCACCCTGCATGTGGGGGCGGTTTTCTCTTTGTGGTTGCGGCCCGCGGGGAGCCCGGATTCGAAATGGGGCCGCCTCCCGGCGGGGGTGGGGGACGAAGCCATGGACCGGAAAGGAGGGAGCAGGAGGTGAAAGGCCTTTTCTTTTTCCTGGCGGTCTCGGCGATCGCGCCGGCCTCGGCCTATTCGGGTCCTCCATTTCAGGCGGCCCAGGTGAAGGGCCTGGAAAGGTTTCCCGGGTCCCGGGCGGCCCGGGAATTCCTCCTGAAAAAGGGGTTCCTCGTAAGCGGGGGAGAAGGGGCGGAGATGGAAGACCTCTATGCAAAGGCGAGAACCGGTCTCCCCGTCTTCATCACGGCCGACGCGGCCTGGGTGGCGTATTCCAGGGCCCTGGAAAGCGCCTTCGCCGCGGGGGAGCCCAGGAAAGCGAGGCGCCTGGCCTCCTACCTCCTGGAACTTTTCAGGGAATGCGCCCGAAGGGGTGGGAAGGTCTACGAGAGGCTGGCCCTTTATTTCGCCGTCCCCGTCCTTCTCCTGGAGAAAGGGGCAAGAGAGGAGGTAAACGCCGCCTTGGGAAAGGACAAGGCCCCTCTCCTTGGAGAGGCCCTTTCGAGAATCGAGCAATCCACCCGGGACGGGCGACCTTTCCGGGTCCCTTTTCTCGCGGGAAAGATCGATCCCCTGTTCCGGCCCGAAAGTTTCTACGCCGAATCCCCCCTCCTCTCTCGATACTGGAAGGCGTGGAAATGGCTCCAGGCGGCCCATTTCGAAATGTCCGATCCCCGGGAAGGCCCGGCCGGTGTGGCCCTGGCCCAGTTGGTCTACGGGGGGCCCGAAACCAAGAAAGTCTTCGAGGCCTTCCTCGGATCCTACCGGGATTGGCTTGGGGCTGGAGGGGAATTCGGCTTGGAGAAATGGGCCTCCTTCTTCGAGGATCTCCTGGGGGAAAGATGGCTGGCTTTCCCCCCGGAAAAAGTCTGGCATTCAATGCGGAAAAGAAAGGGCCGGAAGTCGGGGAAGGGGGGGCCCCTTTGCCTGCCCGGGGCGGAAGGGGCCGGATGTTCCAAGGAGATGGCCTTCTTTTGCTGGGGTGAGACGCCTGTTTTCAGGTTTCTAAGGGAGGATCTGAAGAAGACCGGGGCTTTCAGGGGAGGTCTTCCTTCGGGGTTGGACCTCCTGGCTTCAGGCCCCTTGGCTTCCCCGGCGGGAAGAAGGATCCTTGTGGATACATTTCGGGGAAGGGCCTGGGTCGAAGACCTCCTTTCCCTCCGGCCTCCCTCCCTGGGGAAAGACCTCTACTCGAGATCCTTGAAGGCCCTCCGGCTTCTCCAAGGAGCGGTTCTCCCTTCGTCCGGGCCGGTCTTTTCGACCCCGGAATGGAAAGACAAGATGGCCTGGACCCAGTTGGCCGGGTGGGTGAGCCTGGAGCACACTTTTGCCCTCTACAGGGCTTTTCCTTTTTACATCATTGGGGGAACCCCTGGATCCACTTCTCCCGGAGTCGTCAGTCCCTATCCCGGGTTTTTCCTCGCCCTCTCCAGGGCGGCCTTGGAGGTGAAAGGCCTGCTCGAAAGATTGGAAGACTCCTTTCCGAGAGAGTACCGGAAACTGGCGGAGAAATCCCTGGATTTGCTGGATGCCTGGCGGGAGTTGGGGAAAAAAGCGCCGGGGGAATGGACAGCCCAGGAAAGAAAATGGATGGGGCGGATAGGGAGGGCATTGAAAAGGGCTTACCCTGGGGAGGCGGGGAGAAGGC
>CAYQBW010000729.1:0-1882 GCA_964415725.1 uncultured Planctomycetia bacterium | reverse complement strand
CCTTTCTCTCCCAGCAAGGGTTCCAGCTTCCGGTAGAGAGCCAGTCCTGCCTGCTGGATCCTCTCCCATGTCTCCGGAGAGGACCCGGCCCCCAAGTCCTGGAGGATCTCCAGGGTTTCTTCCATTCCTTCCCGGAAGGCCGTCACCATGAGGCGGTGGGCCTCATCCGCCCCTTTCCTCTCCCTGGCCCCGGCGAACAGGAGATTCAGGTCCCTCAGGATGGAGGTGGCCCAGGTCTCGGGGTTTTCGGGGTTGGGCATCTCCGGGGCCGGGAAGGCCTGGGCCGGAGAGGGGTTCCCCAGGAGGGTCCGGTAGCGCTGGACCACCAGTTCCTTCATGAGCTGGAGGGCCGCCCTTTCGGGGGTGGTGAGCTCGGCCGAATCCCTTTCTTCTCCCCTGGTGGGATGCTCCTCTTCCCGCCGGGCTGGAAGGGGCTTGCGAAGGGGCTCGTAGCCCTTTCCGTCCCCCCCGCCGTCTTCGTTTCGGTTCACCCCGGGTATCTGCATGTTCTCATTAAGGGACATCCTGGCCCGGGCTTTAGGGAAATCTCCCTTCCTCTCCGGCTTTTTGTGGGCTCCCTGTCCCGATAAGATGATTTCCTTTCCAAGGAGACACCTTTCCCACCGACTCGTTTCCCTTTGAGAGGCACACCATGAAGCGCTTGTCTTTTCTTCTCTTTCCCGTGCTTTTCCTCTTGTTTCCGGCTTCTCCATCCCGGGCGGCGTTGAAGCTCGACAAGAAGGGCTCCACCTTGGGAAAGAGCCTTTTCCTCACTCTCCAGGGGGACCCTGGCGAGACCTTTCTTCTCCTTCCTTCCCTCACAAGCGGCCCCACCCGGCTCTCCATGGTGGATCCCGGCGACCCCCGTTCCCTCTCGGTGGGGCTGGACCTGCTCTTCCTGGCCCGGGTGGGCGTCCTGAGTGGAACGGGAAAGGCCTCCCATTCCCTGGCCCTCCCGGCCGATCCCGTCCTCCAGGGGACGATCCTTCACTGGCAGGCGCTCACCCTTCCGGGCAAACCCCGCCTGGTGGACGACATCTCCAACCCGGCCCTCACATGCCTGGGAATCTCCCGTTCCTTCGTCCTTCTCCCCGGGAGACTTCCCTTCTCCACCACTCTGCCGGGGGTGGCCGTGCTCAAGGACGGCAGGGTCCTGGTCTGCGGGGGGGGCCAGGGAAACCTCAACGCCGGGGGCGCCACCAGGAAGACGGCCCTCTTCGATCCCCTGACCTACACCTGGAAGCGGGGGCCCGACATGCTCCACGACCGGGGCGCCCACGTGACGGTGCGCCTGAAAGACGGCCGGGTGCTCGTCTGCGGCGGAGCGGATACGGGAAAACATGTCCTTTCCTCGGCGGAGATCTATGACCCCTCCACGAACCGCTGGTCCTACACCGGGTCCATGACCACTCCCCGCGTGGGCCACAGGGGGGTTCTCCTTCCGGACGGCAAGGTCCTGGTCTGCGGCGGGACCAGGGACGTGTCCGACGTTCTGAAAGCCATCAAGGGAGCGCTGAAATCGGCGGAGATCTACAACCCGGCCACGGGAAGGTGGACCAGGACGGCGGACATGAGCGTGATCCGGTTCGGCCATACCCTGACCCTGACGGGTTCCCGTGCCGTGGCGGCCGAGGGCCTGTCGGTCAAGTATTTCCTCGGCATCCCCATTCCCCTGTTCCGGGATACGGCCGAGTATTTCTACAAGGGCAGGTGGCATTCCGCCGGGACCGTCCCCGGCAAGAGGGCCGGCCACTCGGCGGTGAAGCTCACGGACGGGCGGATTCTTCTGTGCGGCGGGGTCTACAGCTCCAACATCCTGGACCCCAATTCCTACAAGCCGATCTCCTCGGCGGCCGTCTACACCCCCTCCTCCAACCGCTGG
>CAYQBW010000728.1:1353-1883 GCA_964415725.1 uncultured Planctomycetia bacterium | reverse complement strand
CTCCGCCGGGGCCGGAAGCGGCGGGGCTCGGTGGCAAGCCGGAAGAGGATGCCCACGACCCAGGCCCGGAAGGTGGTCTCCCCCCGGAAGGAGGAAAGGCCCCTCCAGGCCTTGAGGAGCCCGAGTTGGAGGAGGTCCGGGGCGTCGGCCTCGCCCGCCAGGCGCCGGCAGAGGGCCAGGAGGCTTCCCAGCCAGGGCCGGACCAGCCTGTCGAAGGCCTCCGGGTCGGCCGCCGGAAGGGGCGCTTTCCCGCCGGCCTCTTCCCGGGCCCGCTCTCTCTGGTTCGCCTCCATGCCTATCCAGACCCCTGAAACTCCCCCTTCGTTACCCTCGAATGTGATCCTTTTCCATTTTCCCACTCCAGGAGAGATCTCCCCAGCCCCCCGGTCCTTCGGATGCTTAGGGCTACCCGCAGACTTAGCCTGCCCTTGAAGCCCCTTCTCAAGGATCAGTGACGGTAACGACAAAAGTCCGGGACCTTTGGAAATCCTAAAAAAAATGGGTCTTCCGCAGAATCTGTGGGTTGGGGA
>CAYQBW010000728.1:0-1343 GCA_964415725.1 uncultured Planctomycetia bacterium | reverse complement strand
CCTATTCCGTGACGGTTGCGACAAAAGCCCTGGACCTTTGGAAATCCCAAAAAAATCGTGACCTTCCCCCAGCCACCGATGTTGTGAAGCCCCCGCCGGAACGAGGCCGGATCGGAGATCCGGACTCGCGACGTGGGGGGGCCAGTTCCGACGCAGTCACCGAGTCCCGAACTGGACAAGACTTTTGTCGCGTCTGTCGATCCGTGCCCTTTTCAAGAAGAGGGGGCGCCTCTTCCTCGATCGGTATCACAAGGCGTCGTCCGGGCTCTCCGTTCTTTCTGTTTTCGGAATAGAGAAAAACATTAATCTTGCAAAATAATCGTTGACGAGCCCTCCATTTTCCTTTATTCTATGAACCGTCATGGACGAGGGAATCGAGATTGGCAAGGGCGCGATGAAAAGGGAAAGCCTGGGAGTTCTCTTTCCGGAAATGGGGGCGTCCTTCTTTTCGGGCAATGAAAAGAAGACCAGCCATCCCGGATGGGGCGGGCCCAGGAAAGGGGCGGGCAGGAAGAAAAAACGGTGGCGCGAAGGCGCCCCTCACAGGCGCAGGATCTCTCCAAGGCGGTGGAGCCCCCATCACGTCACCCTCTCCTTGAAGAGGGACTGTCCCACCCTGAGGACCAATCCCACCTTCTTTTTCGCCCTCCAGGTCTTCCAGGAGGAAAAGAAAAGATCCGGCTTTCGCCTGCTAGCCTGGACCCTCCAGAAAAACCACCTTCACCTGGTCGTAGAGGCCGCCTCTCCAGAAGCCCTCTCCCGCTCCATCCAGGGCATCCAGGTCCGCCTGGCCCGGGGGTGGAACCGGATCTGGAAAAGAAAGGGACGGGTCTTCGCCGGGCGGTTCCACTCGAGGATGGTGCAAAGCCCGGGGGACGCCCGGAGGGTTCTGGCCTACGTGCTCAAGAACCACCTGCGCCATGGCGTGAAGATTCCCTGGCCCATCGATCCGGTTAGTTCGGGACTTTGGACCGACGTCTGGCTGGAGCGGGGAACCTGGGCCCGGGCGAGAAAGGAATTCCAGGTGGAAGAGGACCCGCCTTCTATTGTTCCGCCCGTGACGGAGACCATGAAAGAGGCCTTCCTTCCGGGGACCTTGAGCCTTTACGGCCGGCCCAGGGGGTATTTCCGGGACGAATTCTTTGGCCGGAGGGAGGCGGAGAAACCGGGGATGGCGGCCACGCAGAGATCTCTCTTTTCGTGAGGGCCTCCAGGCTGGAAGTTGTTTTTTCCGCGGGAATCAGAGGCAGGAAAAAGAGGAGCACCCCCCAAGGAGATCGCCGGCCAAAGGTCCGGCCGGGCTTCGCCCGGCCTTTTTCCTACCCCGGCGGAACCAGAAAAAG
>CAYQBW010000727.1:0-1885 GCA_964415725.1 uncultured Planctomycetia bacterium | reverse complement strand
GAAGAAGACCGCCGCCGTCCAGAGGGCCCGCCCCCTCAGGGCCGCGCTCCGGGGCACTTTCAACACGGGGGTGTCCCAGCGGGCGTAGCCGTTGCTCCCCCGGGCCAGGGTGTTCATGAAGCCCGCCGAGGCGAAAAGCGTGAAGATCGGGTCCAGGGGCAGGAGAAAGATCTTCTGGCCCGGCGCGATGGGGAACTCCACCTTAGGTTCCCTCATGTTGGCGAACATGACCACCATGTAGTTGCTGAGGGGCTTGCCCGAGCTGTGGAAATGCCAGCGCAGGTCGCCTCCGTAGAAGTGGATCCCCGTCCAGTAGGCCCCCAGTCCTTCGTCGTAATTCGAAGGCCTCCCCTGGACCGAGTACTGGTGCCAGTTGAGGCCCGAGGGCTCCAGGATGGAATTCCACTGGTAGAGAACCCCGTTTCCCGTCCCCGAGATCATGTCGTCGTGGTAATACCACGTCTTGGTGGACGGCACGTAGTTCCCGGAAAACCGCTCGGGAAGGCCGTATTGGACCACCTCCAGGGCGGAGAGGACGTATCCCACGCCGCTGGTGGGTCTTCCGGATCCTGTGTATTTCTCGCCCGGGACGGCGTAGCGCACGTAGGCGTAGCCGTTTCGCGTGGTCACCTTGATGGCGGCGGAGACGCTGGTTAGGGTGGTCTTCGTCCAGTAGGCGCCCGGTCCTTTTCCGGAAAACTTGAACTTCCCCGGGGAAAAGCGCCCGAAGAGCCCGGATGGGGAGAAGTCCGGAACGTGGAAACCCACCTTGTTGGTGGTCACGGCCCGGTATTCCACGTCGGGGAGGGTATTGCCCTGGTAGGTGGACTTGGAGACATCGTCGAAGATCCAGTGGGCTCCTCCCCACTCGATGATGCTCATCCTGTTGTTTCCGTTCCGGACCGCCTCGGGAGGATAGACGCGCCAGGCGCAATCCCCCTTGAGATTGCCTCCGGTCGTCCGGAAATTCGGATACTGGCCCGCCCAGATCCAGTACCAGTGCGTGTGGAACTGGAAGGGGTTCTTGTTGTAGATCGTCTGGGCGGGAAGGAAGGAGAGAGGGAGGAGGAGGGCGAAGAGAGAGAGAAGAACGCGTTTCATGGCGCACCTCCAGAAAAGGGAAAAGGGGAGGCGGAAAGCCTGTGAATGAAATTTGAATCCTAAGTGAATTTCCCCGGAAAGACAAGCCTCATCCGCCGCCCGGCCTTCCCTGGTAAGCCATGACCTCCTCCCAGAAGGCCTTCCGCCGCGAGGGATCCCTGAGCCGGTCCGACTCCTCCACGGGCAGGCCGGGAAGGCGCTCCAGGAGGGCCCGGGCCCAGAAGCCCACGCCCTCTTTCAGGGTCCCCCCACCGGGTTGCAGGACGTCCAGGCCCCGCAACCCGCAGCTGGGGGACCTGCTCTTCAGGATGAACCCCCGGATTCCTTCCGCCGCCGCCTGTTCCGCCCTTCTCGCGCATAAGGAACGCATCCGCTCCGTCAGGTCCGCCCCGCTCTCCAGCCCCACGAGCCGGGGGTTCCCCGGGTCCCCCGCCAGGGCGATGGGCTCCCTGGGAACCCCGAGACCAAGCTCGTACTCCGGGCAGACGGGAAGAAAGACGAAGAGCCTTCCCAGGGTCTCCAGGAGGAGATCGTCCCTCTTGTGCCCGCCGTCATAGCGGACGTTCTCGCCCAGAAGGCAGGAGCTGATTCCCACCTTCGGCCGGGCGGCGCCTTCGCGGATCTCCGGCCCGGCCCATCCCTTGGACCTCATCCCGCCTCACCTCCCTTCCGGGCGTATACGTGGGGAAATCCGGGACGACCGTCGGGCCGGCCCCTACGTTTCCATCGTGGGTGTAGGGGCCGCCGGAGCCTGCGTCGCCGGAGGCGACGCAGGCGAACGTCG
>CAYQBW010000726.1:0-1891 GCA_964415725.1 uncultured Planctomycetia bacterium | reverse complement strand
GGCCCCTACGCCCACATTGAAATGTAGGGGAGAAACGTAGGGGACGCCCGAGGGACGGCGCGAAGCGCCGTCCCGACGGTCGTCCCGCGCTATGGCACCAAAACTCCCGATGGTTCCGGCCCCAAAAACCCATCCCCCCGCGGGGCGGGATGATTCCCGGTTCCCGGAAACCTCCCGGGCCGGCGTTCGGCGCCGAAGACGGCGCCTCCGGCGGCCCCTACACACACGTTGACCCGAAAACCAATCAGCCCCGACGGCCGTCCCGCGATGGCCCTCCCCCGGCTCGGATCCTCAGGCGAAATCTCGGAAATCGATTCCCTTGCCGAAGGGATGGCGCTCTTCCAGTTCGTGGAGCTTGGCGCCGTCCACGACCCCCCGTTCCACGCCCTGGAGGAGCTGGCGGAAGGAATGGATGTGCACGCGAAACCGCCGGACCGCGTAGGCCACCATGGTCCGCCTGGTCATGATGAAGGGCCAATCCGAGGACTGGGCCAGGAGAAGCTCCCGCAGGGCCTGGTCCAGGGACTGCCGGAAGAGCCCGTGGGCGTCCCTGTTTTTCGAAACCACCCGGGCCATGTCTTTTTCGGCCAGACGCAAGTGGCGCCAGATCCAGGCGTTGTCCGGGTTGAGCCAGGTGGAGAAGTTGGACCCCGCCCCCCAGGTGCCGGTCTCGGGCTGGGACTCCTGGGGAGGGGCGTAACGGCCGAGCCATTCCAAGGGCGTGACCGGTTCGACCTCCCAGTTCCGCAAGGCCATCTCCCGGAAGAGTTCCTCCACGAACCAGGGCCCCTCGAACCACCAGTGGCCGAAGAGTTCGGCGTCGAAGGTGGCCGTCACCAGGGGCGGAGCCCCGCCGGGCCTCTCCCGGCGCTCCGCCTCCGAAAGAAGGCTCTCCACGAACTCCCGGGCGTGAGTCCTGGCCTGCATCCGGGCAGCCTCGGGGTCCCATATCTTTTTTTCGTAGATCGGGACCAGCCCGGTGACCCGGTGGTACTTGATCCCCAGGGGCCGGCGCACGCCGTCGGAGTGGAGGAACTCGGCCAGGTATTCCTTTTCCCCGTCGAAAGCCAGGTCCCTGTAGAACTCCCGGTAGACCGGGTGTCCCGGGTAACCCTCGCGGGCCCCCCAGATCCGGCGCGCCACCCGGGGGTCCCTGGCGAAGGCGGCGCATCCCCCGGGGGTCGCCACGGGGGCCCAGGTCCCGTGGCGGGGGCGGGGTTCGCCAAGCAGCAGGCTCGTGGATTCCAGGAAGAAGTGGGTCACCCCCTCGCCCGCCAGCAGGCGGTCCAGGCCCTGGGTATATCCACATTCCGGGAGCCAGAATCCCTTGGGGGCGCGGCCCAGGTGGCGCCTGTAGATCCTCCGCCCTGCCCGGACCTGGGCCCTCCTGGCCTGGTCCGTGCCGAGGAGGGGAAGCACGGCGTGGGTGGCGGCGCTCCCCAGGATCTCCAGGGATTCGTCCTCGGCCTGGGCGGCGAAATAGCCCACCAGGTCCCTCCCCGTCTCGTCGTGGTAGAGGGAACGGATCCTCTCGAAGAAATCCACGTAGAACCAGGCCGCCTTGTGGATCTCCCCCATCCCCCGGGTCCGCTCCTCTTCCAATACGGCAAGCCGTGAAAGCTTCTCCAGCCTCCTCTCGAAGCGGTCCAGAAGAAGGGGATCCCGGAGCATCTCCAGGAGGGTGGGCGTGATGGTGAGGGACATCCGGAAGGGCACGCCGTCCCGGCGGAGCACGGAGCAGAGGTCGGCCAGCCGGAGGTAGGTCTCGGTCATGGCCTCGAAGAACCAGTCCTCCTCCAGGTATTCTTTGTATTCAGGGTGGCGCACGTAGGGGAGATGGGCGTGCAGCACCAGGCAGAGGCAGACCTTGGGGTTCTTCCGGGGGCGGGAT
>CAYQBW010000725.1:0-1909 GCA_964415725.1 uncultured Planctomycetia bacterium | reverse complement strand
GAAGGAAGAAGCCTTGAGGAAAGCCCGGGAGGAGGGGGCGGGGGAGGAAATCCTGGAAAAGGCCCGGGAAGAACTGGAGGAGACCCGGCTCCAGGTGGCCCGGGACCTGGTCCAGGCCAATCCCACCGACCTGGGTCTTAAGTTCCAACTGGGGGAGGCCCTCCTGGCCCGGGGGCTCCTGGACGAGGCTGTGGCGGAATTCCAGCAGGCTGTGAAGGACCCGCGCTACAAGACGGAGGCCCAGATCCGCCTGGCCCGGGCTTTCCGCCAAAAGGGGCTTGTGGACCTGGCCCTCTCCCAGTACTCTAAGGCGCTCGAATCTCTCGGGCCTTCCGGTGAGAAGACCCGGGAGGTTCTTTATGAGGTGGGTGTGCTTCTCGAGGAGAAGGGCGATCTGCAGGGCGCCAAGGAGAAGTTCGCCCGGATCTACGAGGAAGACATCACTTTCAAGGACGTGAGTGAAAGACTGGAAAGGCTCAGCAAGGCCTAGGTCGCTGAGCCTGGTTTTTTCCGGCCAAGGAGCCTGGGAGCGAGACAGGGATGGCCCACACCAAATCGGCGAAGAAGAGAATCCGGCAGAACGAGAGGGACCGCCTGGCGAACAAGGCCAAGAAGTCGGCCATGAAGACCTTCACCAAGAAGGTCCTTGCCGCCGTGGCGGCCGGGGACCTGGAGGGGGCGAAGAAGGTCCTTCCCTTGGCCATGAAGAAGATCGACAAGGCCGCCAAGACCCACGTGATCCACAAGAACACGGCGGCCCGGAAGAAGTCCAAGGTCTGCCGGGCCGTGGCCGCCCTGGAAAAGAAGCAGGGCTAGTCCGGATTACCTATCGGCCCTGGAGGAGCTGGAGCGCCGCCTGGGGCTGGACGTTGGCCTGGGCCAGGATGGAGATGGCCGCCTGTTGGAGGATGGAGTTCCTGGTCATCTGGGCCGTCTCGGAAGCCACGTCGATATCCCGGATCCGCGATTCCGCGGAGGAAAGGTTCTCGGCCTGCACGCCCAGGTTGGAGATCGTGCTGGAAAGGCGGTTCTGAACGGCGCCGAAATTGCCCCGGATCTGGGAAACCTGGTCGATGGCGTTGTCGATGGCCGTCATGGCGGAGCCGATGTTGGCCCCCGAGCCGATGGAGAGGCTGTTCAACCCCAGGGTGGTCGCCAGGATGGGGGTGAGGGAGACGTTGATGCTGTCCACTCCCGTGGTGGTCCCCGTTCCCACCTGGAAGGTCACGCTCGTGATGGACCCGTCCAGGAGATCCACGCCGTTGAAAGTGGTGGACTTGGCGATCCGCTCGATCTCGTTGATCAAGTCCTGAAATTCCGCGTCCAGGGTCTCCTTGTCCTTGTTGCTCACCGTGCCGTTCTTGGCTTGAACGGCCAATTCCCTCATCCGGATGAGGATGCTGGAGACCTCGTTCAGAGCGCCTTCGCCCACCTGCACCATGGAGATGCCGTCCATGGCGTTTCTCCGGGCCTGCTGGGTGCTCCGGATCTGGGCCCTGAACCTTTCACTGATGGCCAGGCCCGCGGCGTCGTCCGCCGCCGAAGCGATGCGGAGGCCCGTAGACAAGCGGCGGAAGTTCGCTTGCAACCGCAGAGTGGCGCTCTCCAGGGAGCGCTGGGCGTTCATCGAGGCGATATTGGTGTTGACCCTGAGCCCCATCTTGAAATCCTCCGGTAATGACCCTTTGCGCCTGGGCCGGCTTCCCGGTGGAAGCGGCCCGGTTTCCTGGATCGGGAAGGGACATGGATCTTCTTTAGAAAAGGAGCCGGGAATTCCTCTTGCCATGGGGGGATCCAGGCCCCGGGGGAGGCCGGGATGTTGGAAGAACGGGCCCCGGGAAGTATCATTCCGGCCCCGCACTCTTGGTCCCGGAAGGCCGGTCCGGGCTGAAAGGGGCCGGAATGATAC
>CAYQBW010000724.1:0-1911 GCA_964415725.1 uncultured Planctomycetia bacterium | reverse complement strand
GGGCTCCATCCCCCCCGGTCCAGTCCCAGGGCGTGCCGGGCCTCCCCAAGGAAAGGCACGGCCCGAAGCAAAGGCGCCGCCGGAAAGGGCCGGGCAGGCTCCTGGGCCTTCATAGTCCCTCCCAGGAAAAGGACGCTTCCCAAGAGCCCCGATAGAACCAGAACCGGCCCATCGCCGGGATTCTTTGCCGCCATGGTTTCCCTCCCAGGGACCTCTATCCGGAGGTGGGTCAGTGTCTTTCGCCTCCTTCACCGCTCCCCTGCCGGTTCCCCGCAAGGGACGGAGACCCACCTCCCCCTTCCTTTCCGGGGGGGCCTCCCTTGATCCAGGCCCCAGGAAGAGTAGTCTCTTTTGTTCCCTCCGCCCCCGGGGGGCGACTTTTTTCCAGCATTTTCAAGGAGACCGGAAAGTGATGGCAGCAAGCGACTCCTTCGGGTCCGGAATCTTCGGCGACGACGAACCTTTTGAAGAACCCTCGGAATCCGCCCCCCAGGCGAAAGAAGAGGTCCAGGAAGAAAAGGCTCCCCCAAAGAAGGAAGAAACGGCCTGGGAAAAACCCGAACCTGCCGGTCCCAGGGAAGAAGAGGAGAAGCCCCTTCCTTCTTCCCAGGAGGAGCCCCAGGAGGAAAGGAAGCCCAGGGAAAGGCACAGGCGCAAAGGGAGGGAAGGAGGCGGAGGAGGGTCCAGGGAAAGGGGCCGCTCCCGCAGGGAAACCTCCCGGGGAGAACGGCGGGGAGGAGAGCGGCACGCTTCCAACAAGAGCGGAGGAGGAGAAGGTGGATTCGGATCTCTTTCTTTCACCACCCCTTCAGGCGTCGCCACGGGCGTAGGCGAGATCCCGGCGGGAACGCTGGTTCACCAGAGAGTGCTCCTTCTTGTGGACGCCGACCTCCTGGACCGGGAGGCCCAGGAGTCCTACCAGGCCAAGGTTTCCTACAGAAAGGTCTTCTCCCATACCGTGCTGGGGAGGCGGGCCATCCGGGCCATCGCCTACATGAGCGAAGAGGAGGAAGACGCCCGGGCCCCCTTCCAGGACCACCTGAACACCAGCGGGTTCGAAAAGGTAAAGCGCGTCGGCCCCGGGGCCGGGGACTGGGCCGTCCGGCTCACCCTGGACGCCGTGGACAACGCCCCCAAGGCGGACGCCGTGATCATCGCCAGTTCCCAGGCCGCTCTCCTTCCCCTGGTGGAGAAGCTGAAGGCCCAGGGCTGCCGGGTGGAGGTGGCCTCCTTCCTGCCTCCCGAAGAAAACCCTCTTTCCCAGGGAGCCGAGTTCTATCTCAGGCTGGGACGGTCCTGCCTCTACATTCCTTGACCCCCCCGGAAAGTTTCCCGGGGTATACTTGACTGTTCTTCCTGGACGGAACCGGGAAACCAAACAGGGGAGGACCAGGGTGAAGAACGGCATGAAGGGAATGATCGTCCCCCTCCTTGCGGGGATCCTGGCGGGAAGCCTCCCTGCCTGGACCAAGGTGGAAGGAACACCCAAGAAGGCCCCCGGGAAAAAGCCCCCTTCCAGGGTCCAACTCCTGCGCTACTCCCTGGAAGCCAGCCGCAAGGCCTTTTCCGCCTGCGACCTGGACAGGGACGACCGGATCACTTTCCGGGAGGCCCGGACCACCCTGGGCGTGACGACTCCCCAGGACTTCGGCCTCTGGGACACCAACCGGGACGGCTGGATCCATTTCCCCGAGTTCGACAAGCGCTACAGGAAACTCGCCCGCGAAGGGTGGGGCTTGACCCTTCTGGGTCCCGCGGCGGCCCGGGCTCCCAAGGACCCTCCCCCTCCGACGCCCCTTCCTTTGAAAAAGCTCTTCCAGGTCCTGGACAGGAACCGGGACGGCCGGGTGGCCCCGGCGGAATGGAAAGGAACCTCCCGGGCCCTTTCCGCCACCCTCTCCCGGGTCCCCC
>CAYQBW010000723.1:0-1913 GCA_964415725.1 uncultured Planctomycetia bacterium | reverse complement strand
GAGGGCTCCTGCCGGGTTTCTACGAAATCGCCTTCCGGAACATGCTCCACGCCCGGTTCGCGGGACCGGGCCATTGGAACGACCCGGACTACATCCTCATCGGCTGGGTGGGCGACGCCTGGGGAATGCGCGTGGGCAAGCCCACCACCTTGACGCCGAACGAGCAGTATTCCTACATGTCCCTCTGGTGCCTCATGGCCGCGCCCCTGATCTTCTCGGGGGACATGACAAAGCTCGACGCCTTCACCCTGAACGTGCTTTGCAACGACGAGGTGATCGACGTGGACCAGGACCCCCTGGGAATCCAGGCCCGGGTGGTGAGAAAGACCCTGGTGGACCTGGTCCTGGCCAGGCCCCTGGAGGACGGAAGCCTGGCGGTGGGACTCTTCAACCTCTGGGATGAGGAACGGGTGATTACGGTGACCTGGAAAGACCTGGGTCTCCGGGGCCCTAGGAGGGTCCGCGACCTCTGGCGGGGCGGGGACGCCGGGACCGCCGAGGGCGGGCTCTCCCGGAAGGTGCCGGGGCACGGGGTCTTTTTCTGCCGTCTTCAAAAGGAGGGGAAATAAGCGCGATGGATGTCTACGAAGCGATCCGGGCGAGGAAGAGCGTTCGGGCCTACCTGGACAAGGACGTCCCGGAGGAGGTTCTCTTGAGGCTCCTGGAGGCCGCCCGGCTCGCGCCTTCGGCCAAGAACCTCCAGGAGTGGCGTTTCGTCGTGGTCCGGGACCCCCGGACCAGGGAGAAGCTGGCCCGGGCCGCCCGGAACCAGGCCTTCGTGGCCCAGGCGCCGGTGGTGCTGGCCTGTTGCGCCGAGACGGACGGGCACGTCATGACCTGCGGCCAGGCCTGTTATCCCATCGACGTGGCCATCGCCGTCGACCACATCACGCTTTGCGCCGTGGCCGAGGGCCTTGGCACGTGCTGGATCGGGGCCTTCTTCGAGGACCAGGTCAAGGAGATCCTGGGCATCCCTCCCCGCATCAGGGTCGTGGAATTACTCACCCTGGGGTATCCACAGGATCCCTCGCCCGTCCCCAAGCGGAGGCTGCCCCTGGAAAAGATCGTGCGCTGGGAGCGCTGGGAGTAGGACCTCCGGCCTGGGCTCCCCCCGCGCCCGGAAGGTCTCACCCCGGGTAATCCTCACCCCGGATATAGCGCACGAGGCTTTCCAGCTCGTGCTTCTGTGACCTGGTGGCCCACCTGGTGAGGTCCCCGATGGAGACCAGGCCCCGCAGTTCCTCTCCCTCCATGACGGGAAGGTGGCGGCACCTTTTCTCGGTGACCACCTCCATGGCCTCTTCCACCGTGCACTGGGGAGGAACCACCACGACCCGGCGGGTCATCACGTCCTTCACCCTGGTTTTCCCCGGGTCCTTCCCCTCGGCAACGACCCGGCAGAGCACGTCCCTTTCGGTGAAGATCCCTTCCAGGCGGCCTTCCCGGGTGACCAGGAGGGCTCCCACCTTCCGTTGGTTCATGAGGCGAACCGCCTCCAGGACAGTCTCCTCGGGGGCGACCTGGTGGACCAGGCCCCCTTTTTCTTCGAGCAGGACGTTCAACTTGGTCTTCATGGAACCCGCTCCTTTTCACGGATCCAGGGGATGCACAAGAGACCTTTGGGACGTCCGGGGCCGCGCCAAAAGGGCAAAAAGGCGGAAAAAGAAATCTATATATCCTTTTTTCCGCTTGCCCCCTGGACCAGGAAGCGGGCCAGGGCCCGGGCGGCGGAGGGGCCATGGGGAAGGGGCCGGGCGCCCGGGAAGCGGATCTTGCCCGGGTCGGGAACGGCGTAGGGGATCTCAAGGGCCCCGGCGATCCCCGGGATATCCGCCACGTCCAGGATGTGGGGGATCACTGGGAGATCCAGGTCGGCCAGGCGTTTGCGGCCTCCGTAATACCCGGGCGGCTCG